>JANLVM010000160.1:0-3384 GCA_031364015.1 Gemmatimonadaceae bacterium | reverse complement strand
TCAATGGCATGGGCCCGCTACGCGGCGTAAGTTTGCCTCCCACTCCTTCACCGAAACCCACGTGCGAATCAGCGACATGAACTGGATGCAGGTGGAGGAGTACCTGCGGCACGATGACCGTGCCGTGTTGCCACTGGGCAGCACCGAACAGCACAGCTATCTGCGGCTCACCGTCGATTGCATCCTGCCTGAGCGCGTCGCCGTGGATGCCGCCGAGCCGCTCGGTATTCCCGTGTTCCCCGTGCTGCCGTATGGCGTAACGCCCTATTTCCGCGAGTTCCCCGGTTCCATTTCGCTGAGCGTGGAAACCCATCTGCGCGTCGTGCGCGATATCCTCGATGGGATGGCGCACAGCGGCTTTCGTCGAATCCTGATTGTGAACGGACATGGCGGTAATAGCGCCGTGCAGCAGTTCGTGCCCGAGTGGACGGCAAATCATCCTGAGTGTCGCGTCATCTTCCATAACTGGTGGAGCGCACCCAACACGTGGGCCAAGGTGCAAGCCATCGATCCGGTGGCGTCGCACGGGTCGTGGATGGAAAACTTTCCATGGACGCGATTGCCTGGCATCGAAGTGCCCGCAACGCAGCGGCCGATGGTTGACCTGGCCCGCGTGCGCGCGCTCGATCCGGTGTCGCTCCGCAAGTATTTGGGCGACGGCAACTACGGCGGCCTGTATCAGCGCTCAGACGCCGACACGTTGGCGCTCTGGCAGGTCGCCGTCGACGAGACGCGCGCGCTGCTCGCGGGCAGTTGGGGCGACGCCTCTTGAGCGCGCAACCGACGATGCGATGGCTGGTGTGGGGTGCAGGCGCGATAGGCGGGACGCTCGCGGCGTATCTCGCGCGCGCTGGTCACGACGTCACGGTCGTTGACCATGTCAACGATCACGTAAAGGCTATCAATCGGGACGGACTCCGCATTGCCGGTCCTATCGACACCTTCACCGCCCGCATGCCGGCGTTCACGCCAGACCGTCTTCGCGGCGAATGGGATACGATTGTGCTCGCCACCAAGGCGCATCACACCGACGCAGCCGCTCGCGCGTTGCTCCCACACCTCTCGACGAACGGCTGCGTGATAAGCGCACAGAACGGCCTGAATGAACTCGCTATCGCCGATATCGTCGGCGCGGAACGGACCGTGGGCGCCTTCGTCAACTTCGGTGCCGACTACATCGAGCCGGGCGTGATTCACTACGGCGGTCGGGGCGCGGTGGTCATCGGCGAAATTGATGGCCGCATCACGCCACGGGTGACGGCCATCCGCGACGCCTGGGCGACACTCGATGAACGCGCCATCGTCACGCCCAACATCTGGGGCTATCTGTGGGGCAAGGAAGCGTACGGCGCGATGCTGTTTGCAACGGCGCTCACCAATGCATCCATCGCCGACGCACTGGCCATGCCAGAGTATCGGCCGCTGTACGTGGCGTTGGCGCAGGAGATTCTCGCCGTCGCGACCGCGCGCAATGTGACACCGGAATCGTTCGACGGGTTTGACCCGCTTGCCTACGCGCCAAGCGCGCCAGTCGGTGCGGCTGAACGTTCCCTCGATCAACTCGTCGCACATAACGCCAAGTCGGCGAAGACGCACAGCGGCATCTGGCGCGATCTCGCCGTGCGCAAGCGGCCCACCGAGGTAGACGCGCAACTCGGCATCGTAGTGGCGCTGGGTCACGATGCAGGCGTCGCCACACCCATCACCGCGCAGCTTGTTTCGCTCATTCACGATGTCGAACGCGGCGTCCGCCCGCAGTCGCTGGACACCCTCAACGAACTCGCTCTACTGGTGACGTTATGAATATCAATTTCGGCGGCAAGACCGCCATCGTTACCGGCGCTGCCCACGGCTTTGGTCGCGCGATCAGCATCGCCTTCGCCTCGCGAGGCGCGCACGTGTGGGCCTGCGATGTGCTCGAACACGAACTACTCGAAACGCAATCGTTGTGCGACGCGGCCGGCGGTGTGTGTAGCGTTCGCACGGTCGACGTGCGCGACAGGCATGCCGTTGAATCGCTGGCGGCGATTGCCAGCGCGGCATCCGGGCGCGTGGACATTCTGGTGAACAACGCCGGTGGGGTGTTGGGGCAGGTGGGCCGACCGCTGGAACAGGTCACGCCCGCGGAATGGCATCAGATCTTCGAGGTAAATGTCACCGGTGCGTTCTACTGCGCGCAGGCGGTAGCACCGGGTATGAAGGCGGCGCGCAGCGGTCGCATCGTCAACATTTCCAGCGGCGCTGGCTTAGGCATCAGTCTCACAGGCATACAGGCATATGCATCGGCCAAGGCGGCGCAAATTGGTCTCACCCGGCAGCTCGCGCACGAACTCGGACCCTGGGGCATCACGGTGAACAACGTCGCACCGGGATTCGTCCGCTCTAATCCGACCACCGAACGGCAGTGGGAGTCGTACGGTGTCGACGGACAGCAGGCGCTGATCGATCGCATCGCCCTCAAACGATTGGGCACGCCAGAGGACATCGCCAACGGCGTGTTGTTCTTTGCATCGGACCACGCCAACTGGATTACCGGCCAGGTGCTGTCCATCGACGGTGGAAAGTAGTGGCCATTGAGCGAGTCCTCGTCGCCCTGCGCGACAAGCACGAACGCATCCTGAGCGAACTGGTGGAGTTCGCGTCTATCCCGAGCGTCAGCACGGATCCGGCGCACGCGTCGGACATGATCGCGACCGCCCAGTGGGTGGCGACCACACTCGCGGCGGCAGGCCCCATCAGTGTGCGCACGATACCCACGCCAGGGAATCCGGTGGTCTATGGCGAGTGGCTTGGCGCACCCGGCAAACTCACCGTGCTGGTGTACGGCCACTACGATGTCCAGCCGCCCGATCCATTGGACAAGTGGACCAGTGCACCGTTCACGCCGACAGTGCGCGATGGCCGTCTGTATGCGCGTGGCGTGTCCGACGACAAGGGACCAATGCTGATCCCTATCAAGGTCGCTGAAGCGTTCTACGCAACAGTGGGTGCGTTGCCCGTCAACGTAAAGTTCATGTTCGAAGGTGAGGAAGAGATCGGAAGCCAGAATCTCGAGACGTTCATCGCCGAACACACCGACCTGTTATCGGCCGATGTCGTGCTGTCCGCCGACGGTGCCATGTGGCGCATCAATGAACCGTCGCTCACGGTGGCCAGTCGCGGGCTGGCAGGGCTCGAGTTCACGCTCACCGCGGCGGCGAAAGACCTGCACTCCGGCAGACACGGCGGCGGTGTGGCGAATCCGCTGCACGCCATGGCGCGCCTAATCGCCTCACTGCACCACGATGACGGTCGCATCGCAGAAGCGGGCTTCTACGACACCGTGCGCGATCTGACCACGACAGAACGCTCGGCTATTGCCGCGCTGCCATTCGACGAGCAAGC
>JANLVM010000130.1:0-10478 GCA_031364015.1 Gemmatimonadaceae bacterium | reverse complement strand
CCGCCGAACCGGAACTCGCGGCCTATGTCACCCAGTAACGAAACGGCCAGACGACAACCGGTGATCCTGGTTGCCGATGACGATCTGGTCATGCGCTGCACCATGAGCGGCGTGCTCCGCGAGTCGGGCTACACGATCCTGGAAGCAGAAGACGGTCTTCAGGCAATTGCTCTGGCCACTACGCGACGGCCAGACGTGATTGTGCTGGATCTCCTCATGCCGGGACTGGATGGCTTCGCGGTCTGCGAACGCGTTCGCGCCACGCCGGAACTGGCCGATACGCCGGTGCTGGTGCTGACGGGATTGGACGACACGGAGGCCATCGTGCGGGCGTTCGAGATCGGTGCCACGGACTTCGCGACGAAGCCGTTGAGCGCGCCTCTGCTCAGTCATCGAGTGCGTTTCATGCTGCGCGCCGTCGCTGCGCTCCGCGAGCTGCGCGCGAGTGAGTCGCGACTGGCGGATGCGCAGCGGCTGGCACACCTCGGGAACTGGGAATGCGATGTGCAGAGTGGCACGATCGTCGGCTCTCCGGAGGCATTCGCCATTCTCGGACTCGATCAGCGCCTCATGGTGCGGCAAGTGGAGGAGCTGCGCGGACTGGTGGCGCCATCAGACGCGCCGCTACTCCATCAAGCGATCGCCTCCATCCTGTCCGGGGCCACGACACTCGATGTGGCCTGTCGCGTGGTTCTGCCCGACACGCGGGAGCTCCAAGTGCACTTGCTGGGACAAATGGCCCGTCAGCACGTTGGCGCTGGCTTGCGGATCACCGGAACGATCCAGGACATCACCGAACGGACCCGCGCCGAAGAGCGGATTCGCAGCCTCGCCTACTACGACGCGCTGACGGGACTGCCGAATCGTCTGCTCTTCACCGAGAAGGTGCGTGTGGCGATGGCGGCGGCGCAGCGCAGCCAGACCAGGATGGCGCTGTTGCTGGTCGACCTCGACAACTTCAAGGCGATCAACGACACGCTCGGTCATGGCGTCGGCGACAGCGTGCTGCGGGAGGTCGGCGCGAGACTGCGCTCGGTCGTGCGCGATCACGACACCATTTCGCGCGATCCGTTCCGGGACGACTTCTGCCCCATGGCGCGGATGGGTGGCGATGAGTTTGTCGTCGCGGTCGGAAATCTCGAGTCGGGAGAGCAAGCGGCGACGGTCGCCGAGCGGCTGCTGGAATCGCTTCGTGCACCCTTCACGGTGGATGCCAACGAGCTGTTTGTTTCCGCCAGCATCGGGATCAGCGTGTTCCCCGATGACGGCAGCGATTTCGAGGAGATCTTCAAGAACGCGGATGTGGCACTCTACCACGCCAAGGATGCCGGCAGGAATACATCCGAGTTCTTCAGCGCGTCGTTGAACGAGGCCGCGATGTACCGCCTGCTGATTGAAACCAGCATGCGTCGCAGCCTTGAGCGTGATGAAATGTCTCTGCACTTTCAGCCCCAATACGATGTCGTGAGCGGCCGACTGATGGGCGCTGAGGCGCTTTTACGATGGCGCCATCCCGATATCGGTGTCGTAAGCCCGGCGCAGTTCATTCCGCTGGCCGAGCGCATCGGCATGATTGCGCCACTCACGGAGTTTGTTCTCGTTCGCGCGTGCGAACAGTTGCGTGCGTGGCACGCGCTGGGCGCTACCGATCTGATCGTGGCGGTGAATCTCTCGGCACAGCTGTTTCGTCAGCCAGCCATCCTGCAGGGCCTGACGGATCGCGTCACCGCGAGCGGAGTCGATCCGTCATTTATCGAGCTGGAGATCACGGAAACGGCGCTCCTGGAGAATCCGTTCGAAGCGGAGCGGGTCCTGGCCATGCTGCGGCATCTCGGGTTTCGCATTGCACTCGATGACTTCGGTGCCGGGTATTCATCGCTTAGTCACCTCCGACGCTTCACAATCGATACGCTGAAGATCGACCGTTCCTTCATTCGCGATCTCGTGTTGAGAAAGCGCGAACAGGACATCGTTGGCAGTTTGATCGAACTGTCGCGCCGTCTCGGGATCGAACCGCTGGCCGAGGGTATCGAGGAAGTCAGTCAGCGGGACGTGTTGATCAAGCTGGGGTGCCGGGTGATGCAGGGTTACCTATTCGGGCGCCCGATGTCGCAGGATGACTTCGAACGGTTGGTACGGCAGCAATGCCGCCTGATGGCCACCGCGAAGGCAGTGTGATGAACGTGTCCGACGCCGATGTCGCCACGCAAATCCTTGCCGGGCGTTTCCGGATCATCAACGGTCGATTGCCCATGGCACTGGCCATGACCGTAGTGATCTCCACCGTTTTCGCGGTGCTGCTGACGCGGGTGCTGCCCGTAGGACCGCTTTCCGTTTGGGTGGCGATCACGTGGCTGGTGAGCGGGGTACGATACGTGGGATGGGTGCGCAATCGAATGGCAAAGGACGGGCCGGAGCGCGCTCGATACTGGTTGCTATGGTCGCGCGGGGGGGCGTTTACGGCCGCCATCACGTGGTCGCTAGGAGCGACCTACCAGATGCGCGTGGCAGGCGATCACGCTACGACGATGCTGGTGATCACGATCATGGCGGTGGCCGCCGTCGCCGTGGCCACCCTCGGCGCCGACTTTCCCTCGGCGCTGGGGTTTCTGGTGCTGTCGCTGGGACCTCTCCCGATCGAACTTGTCACGCGGGTAGAACGTGTCGATCAGGTGGCCGGTCTGGCCGTCGTTGCGTCACTGGTGACGCTGTGCGTCGCCGCGTATCGACTCAGCGCTGATGCGGGCAAGATGTTGATGACGGAACTCAACATGTCCGAGGCGGTGCTCGCCGAATCGGACGCTCGTGCCGCCGCCGAGGAGGCGAACGCGACCAAGTCCGTGTTCCTCGCCAACATGAGCCACGAAGTGCGGACGCCGCTCAATGGCGTGCTGGGCATGGCGGATCTTCTGATCGCCTCATCGGTGGACCCCGAGCAGCGTCGCTATCTCATGTTGTTGCAGCAATCCGCGAATAATCTCCTGGCGATTGTGAACGACATTCTTGACCTGTCCAAAGTCGAGGCCGGCAAACTGGAGATCGAGCACGTGCAGTTTGATGTGCGGTCGATGCTTGTGGAGCTTGCACAGGTACTCGAACATCAGTCGCGTTCCAAGGGGGTGGGGTTCGACTGCGATGTGTGCGCAAGCGTCCCCGTACTTGCGACGGGCGACCCGGCTCGGCTGCGTCAGGTGTTGCACAACCTGGGCACCAACGCGGTGAAATTCACGGTCGAGGGTCGGGTCACGATTCGCGCCACCGCGACCGCCACTGCCCCGGGGTGCGTGCTCCGCGTGGAGGTGTCGGATACGGGCATCGGTATCTCGGACGCGATGAAACGGAAGCTCTTTCAACCGTTCGTACAGGGGGACAGTTCCACCTCTCGGCGTTTCGGTGGCACGGGGCTGGGGCTGGCCATCTCTCAGCAGTTGATCACCCTGCTGGGCGGATCCATTGGCGTTGCCAGTACAGAAAGGCGCGGTAGCACGTTCTGGATCGAGGTGCCGCTTGAGCTGGCGGTTATAGCTTCCCGCCCCATCAGTGCACAGGCGGCGCGTGGGTCAGAGCGGAGCGACGACCCGGAGCCCGAGTCGTCGGGCGAGATGCAGGTGAACGACTGCTTCTTCGGCGCGGTCGAGACGGCGCAACCCGCGCGCGTGTTGCTGGTTGAGGACAACGAGGTGAATCAGATACTCGCCAGCGCGGTGTTGCGCAGCGCCGGATGCCACGTCGTCGTCGTCACCAATGGCCTCGAGGCGATCGAAGCGCGGTTCGGCATGTCGTTCGATGTGGTATTCATGGACTGTCAGATGCCGGTACTTGACGGATTGGAAGCGACACGCCGGATCCGCGCCCGCGAGAAAAGTGAGGGGGCACGACGGGTGCGCATCGTGGCGGTGACGGCCAACGCACTGGTTGGCGATCGCGAGCAGTTCCTGGCGGCCGGTGCCGACGACTACCTGTCGAAGCCCTATGCCCTGACGGATCTGCTCGCAAAGCTGTCGGCAACACCCCCGCTCGGGAGCCGGTTGTTAAGAGTTTGAGTACGGTGTCCGATACTCTCGGACACACTATCCGCACCGGTCGCGGAGCGGCGGCGTTCCCAGCAACAGGGTCCGATTCAAGAATGCAACGCGGACATTTAGCACTGAGCGTTTGTATTCTTGCCGCCACCGTATTCCGGCTGGCACCAGCGCAGGAGATCAGCCCACGCGTTGAGGTACACGGGTTCAGCGGCTGGGCGTACGGCCGCACCGCCGAAAACACGTACCTCGGTGGCGACCCGCGCGGGAACTACCAGCGGGGCTCACTCGCCCTCAATCTCGCGGCGCATCCAGCGCCCAGGCTCTCCATCATCAGTCAGGCGTTCTTCAAGCAGACGGAAGAGGGAACTGAAACGGAACTGGACTACGCTTTTTTAGAGATGCCAACTATGCCTCCTCACGCAACCGTCTTGCGGTGCGCGCTCTCCCTGCTTCTTAGCGCCACTCCTGCGCACCTCGCTGGTGCTCAAGATCCTATCGCCGTGATCGTCCACCCCAGTGGTACGCTGGCCGACCTTTCACTGGAGACTCTGCAGCGCTTGTTTCTTGGCCGAAGCGCAATATTGCCGAATAAGGAATCGGTCGTGCTGCTGGAATCGGCGTGGCTGCGCGACCGTTTCTATTCGCGCGCGCTTGGCATGAATGCCGATCGATTCAAACGACACTGGATTGGCGTGATCTTTTCCGGTGAGGGAGTCACACCACCCAAAGAAATGGGAAGCCCTGCTGAAGTGCTCCAGTATGTGGCCACCCACCGTGGCGCCGTCGCCTTCATCGAGTTGCGTAACGTTGACAGTTCCGTAAGAACAGTCTCCATCAGCGGGCTGCGCGCGACTGATCCAGACTACCGACTGCGGGAGCGGCCATGAAGGCCCGGCTACTCGTGCGCCTGCTGGCGCTCGTGGTGTTCCCCGCGATTCCCCGTCTGATCAGCGGTCAGGACGCCCCCTCGCAAACCCGCCTGCGTGGATTCGTCGACTTCACGGCCACGGCCTCGTCACAACGTGGTACGCCGTCGTCCTTTGGTGTTGGACAGTATGTGATGTTCCTCACTTCACCGCTGACGGAACGCATCTCCTTCCTTGGCGAAACCGTCGTCGAGTACGACGAGCAGTTCGTGGTGGACGTCGAGCGCATCCTGATTGCCTTTTCGCCGAACCGGTACGTTCGCGTGGTTGCGGGCAAGCACCACACGCCCATTGGTTACTGGAACAACGCCTATCACCACGGCGTCTTGCTGCAGCCGACGATCAGCCGGCCGCAAATGTTCAGATTCGAGGACGAAGGCGGCATTCTTCCGATCCACACGACGGGCGTGCTGGTGTCGGGTCGGGACCTCTCTCGGTGGCACCTCGGCTTCGACGTCATGGTCGGCAACGGCATTGGGTCATCACTGATTGAGGACAACAACAACGCGAAGTCTGTCACCGTTGCCTTCAGCACGCAGATCACCAGTGCCCTACAGATCGGTGCCTCGGCCTATCGGGATCGCATCGCTGCGGGCACGAGAGGCCTAGGGCCAGAACCGCTCTCCGAGGAGGTCGATCAGACTCTCATGGGTGGCTTTGTCGCGTACAGTCGCGAGCGTGTGGAACTGATCACGGAGTATCAGCACGTGGCAAATCACGGCCGGTTCACCGCACGCACGAGCGGCAACGACGCGTTCTACGCCTATGGAGGGTACCAGCTTGGCAAGCTGGTGCCGTACGCGCGATTCGATGCGCTCCGATTTTCGAAAGAGGACCCGTACTTCACTCCCAATGACAACCGGCAGTTGCTGCTCGGCGCGCGCTACGACGTCGCGGCAACCGTGTCGACGAAGCTGGAACTCGGTCGGCGGAAGACGAGCGAAGCCGGATCAGTGAAATTCTTCAGCTTGCAAGTGGCCGTCGGGTTCTAGAGCCGGGATGACCACGCACGACTGGCGCTCTAGTATCCGGCTAAAGTTGGTTGGCGGCGCCATCGCGGTGCTGCTGCCCATTTGCGCCTTCATCTATTTTTACTTTCCCGATCGCGAGGAAGGCATCGCCCTTGGCGCCATGCGCAGTCGGACAACGAACATGGCCGAGTTCGTGGCGCTGGGCGTGGGCCGTGGCCTGCACCTGAACGACTTCGCCGACGTCGTGGCCGCTGTGAACTGGGTGAAGCAGGACTCATCATTGGTGTATGTCGTGGTGCTCGACTCGTCTGGGCAGGAGTTTGCCAGTTACAACCCGGGCAGGCTCGCCGTCGACTACCCTGCGGCCGGTCGCCAGTCAGGCGTGCTTGATCTCGGCGGGCGGTTGACGATCACAGTGCCCGTCGTGTACGAGAAGCGCAGTCTCGGCAAGGTTGTGCTGGCGGTATCACTGGCCAGAATGCATCGGGACATCGACCGGGAGCGCGACCTGGCGCTCTTGATCAGCTTGATCGTGTTCGTTCTTGGAGGTGCAGCGGCGTGGGCGATGTCGCGTCGAATTGTCGAGCCGCTGCGGGAGCTTCACGCTGCCACCGATGCAGTGGCACAGGGCAACTACGATGTCGCCATTCCCCGGAAGACCCACGATGAGATCGGTGCGCTCGCCGACGCATTCGACGTAATGGTCGGGCACTTGCGCAACAGTGATGCGCAAGTGAACGCCATGGTGAACGATTTGGCCGCCGCGCGCGATGATGCACAGGCCTCGGAGCGCGCGAAGGCTGAGTTCCTCGCCACCATGAGCCATGAGATCCGCACGCCGATGAACGGCGTCCTGGGCATGTTGGGACTCCTGCTGGATACCGACCTGGACGCGAAACAGCGCGATCGGGCGGCGGCCGCGCACAAGTCGGCCGAATCACTGCTGCGGGTCATCAACGACATTCTCGACTTCTCCAAGATCGAAGCCGGTCGGCTCGAACTGGAGATGGTCGACTTCGAACTGCGGACAGACCTGGAGGACGTCATCGACGTCCTCGCCGACCAGGCGTCCCGGAAAGGCATCGCACTGACCTGTGTGGTTGACAGTGCGGTGCCGGCCTTGGTGTGTGGCGATCCCGGACGGTTGCGTCAAATCCTTGTGAACCTTGTTGGGAATGCCATCAAATTCACGTCGCAGGGCGAAGTGATTCTTCGCGGGCGCCTGGCGGAGGCCGATGACGAGGCGTTAACGCTGCGCTTCGAGGTGATAGACACCGGCATTGGCATTTCCGAGGAGGCGCAAAAGCAGTTGTTCACCGCGTTCTCTCAGGCCGACGCGTCCACCACGCGGCGGTTTGGTGGTACCGGACTCGGGCTAGCCATCTGTCGGCGTCTGGCAAAGCTCATGGGTGGCGATATCGGTGTCGAGAGCCGAAGCGGCGTCGGGAGCACATTCTGGGTGACAGCGCGCGTAGGGCGTTCGTCCACGACGCCGTCGCCGTTGAAGCTGCCTGCAGGGCTCAGGGTGCTGGCGATCGACGATCACGAGACGACACGAGAACTGCTGACGCAACTGCTGCACAACTGGAACATGCGCGTCACAACGGTCGAGGACGGCGTACTGGCACTGGAACTGCTGGTGAGCGCCACGGCCTCAGGCTATCCATTTGACGTGGCCATCGTCGACATGCACATGTCAGGCATGGACGGCGCTTCACTTGCCCGCGCGATTAAGTCCGTCCCTCAACTCGCGTCCGTGCCCCTCGTGCTGCTCACGTCGACTCCGCTGCTGGGCCAAGGACCGGAAGCGGCGGAGCTGGGATTCGCCAGCTACCTCACCAAACCCATTCGCGCCTCGGCGCTCTTTGATTGTCTCACGACGGTCCTGTACCCCGACCGCGAACAGGCATCAGCCACGACTGCGGCGGCGAAAAAGCTCGCACATCCGACGGGTTCCGGAGCGCGCTTCAAGCGTTCACGGATCCTTGTGGCGGAAGACAACCAGATCAATCAGCAGGTCGCGATCGGTTTCCTCAACCTACTGGGACATCACGTGGATGTGGTGGGAAATGGACTGGAGGCCGTGGACGCGGTGCGACTCCGACCGTACGATCTGGTGCTCATGGATGTCCAGATGCCGGAAATGGATGGAATCGAAGCGACGGCAGCGATACGCCGACTGGGCAGAACGGGTCAACGGCACTTGCCCATCATCGCCATGACGGCCAATGCGCTCGATGGCGACCGGGAACGTTTTCTGGCCTCGGGCATGGACGACTATGTGAGTAAGCCAATCAGTCGGGACAAACTGGACGCCGCACTTGGCCGCTGGCTTGTCGGCCGCGAACCGGATGGCTTGGACGGCGATGACCGCACACGTGCCATGCACCGCCAGCACCACGATCGAGCCACCGCAGGTCGGGCTGCCGCCAAGCGTGATCCCGTGCTCTACAACCCCAACCAACTCGCGCAGATCTTCGGTGACAACAGCGCAGCAATACATAACTGTACCGATCTGTTCCTGTCATCAACCCAACCATTGCTGGAGCAGTGCGCGACGGCCGTCAGTGAGCAACAGGGGGAGATCGTAGCCCGACTTGGGCATACCATTCGCGGCGCCTGTGGCAACATCGGCGCCGACAAGATGGCTGCGCTGTGCGGTGAGATGGAAGCGGCCGTTGCAGTCGGGGACTGGGCGCAATCGGAGGCGCTGTCCAAGGCCGTCGCCGAGTCGTTCGTGAAGACCGTGGCGGCGATTCAGTCGAGCGGGCTCATGTCGCGTTCGACGGCGCCAACAGGTTGACAACTGCTCTCTGGCTGGCTTGCTCTAGCCAGCCGAGTGCGGTGCTCTGCAACAGCGTGTCGCGGATCGTGCGCACAGTCGTCGCACTGAATACGCGCGAACCCGTGTTCGAGGACGCCGCACGCCAGGAACTTGTCCGCCACCTGCGCGACCACGGGACGCCACGGGACGCCACGGGCCGAACTCGCTCGCGAAACGTTCGTCATACACCGGTTGGGGCCGGAGCACGTGATCCGACACCAACCGAAACAACGGCGATGCCTGGGGGCGCCGGGTTTGTAGACGCCATGCGCGGCCGGCACCGCGTCTGCCATGCGCGCTCCGAGACACTGGAGCGCCGAGCATACGTCCGACCAGCATGCGAGCCGTCATCCTCACATTGCGCGACAGGCTATTCCGACGCAACCTCCGCGTGCCGCAGGCCTAACGATGCTTGCTGCTGACGAGCGGGCCTAAGGAAGCTCGCTGCGTTCGCGATGATGTGACCGCTCGCAGCAGAAGCTGGCGTTAGGCAGCAGTAGAGTGAGGGCGTTGGGAGACCTTATGAGAACAACGACAAGCGACGAATGGCGAAGGCAGCTATTGCTGGGCGGAGGCCTCGTGTGCCACGCGCTGCTCCTGGCCAGTTGCTCGTCCAGCGAAGGCGCAGCTCCCCCGCCTGCTCCGGTGCGGACCACACTCACCGTCGCGCTTGCTGAGCCGTCAATTCAAGTCGGAAGGACGACGATGGCGAGTGTCGCGGGCCGAGATCAGTTTGGAGCCACTATGACCGTGTCTGCGCCGACGTGGTCTGCCGCACCAAGCACCGTGGCAACCATCGGAAGCAGTGGCGTTGCGACCGGAGTGTCCCCCGGTCAGGCGACGATCACTGGTACGGTTGGCTCGCTGAGTGCCGCAGCAACCCTTACCGTCACGCCACCATCGCCGGTCCTCACGACTCTGACGGTGAGTCTGGCGTCCGCCACGGTGACCGCAGGGCAGGCCACACAGGCGACGGCCAGTGGTCGTGACCAGTTCGGCGCTCCGATAGACGCCGGCCTGATTGTATGGTCTGTGGCCTCGCCAGCCATTGCGAGCATCAATACCAGCGGAACCGTGACCGCGATGGGCGCAGGTCAGACCGCTATTCGAGCCAGCAGTGGGAGCATACAAGGGACCACCATGCTCACGGTGATCCCCGGCCCTGCGAACCGACTCATACTCGTTACTGCCGCAGCTGGTATCGTGAGCGGCGTGCCCTTCACAACGCAGCCGATTGTGTCTGTTCGCGACGCATTCGGCAACGCGGTCGCCTCCGACAACAGTACCGCAGTAACAATGACAGCCGGCTCCGGCGCGACAGTCATTGGCACGGCGACGAGGACCGCCGTGAGCGGGCAGGTAACCTTCACGAATCTGGGTATAGGAGGGACAGTCGGCGCGACCTTTACGCTTACCTTCACTTCAGCTGGGCTAGTTGCTGCCTCGCAGAATGTGACAACGGTGCCAGCTACGTTCGGCAATGGCACCAGAATCGTTGGCACCGACATTCCGGCTGGACTGTTCCGAAGCCCGAACGCGACAAGTGCCAGCTGCTATTGGGCTCGCCTAAGCGGGTTCGGTGGCACCCTAGCCGAGATCCTTGCCAACGATATCGGAGGCGGCCCGTGCGGGGGCGGGATCGCGAACCCCGATAGTGGCGTCGAATCGTCGCGGAGCGCGACCGGGACCCAAATAAACGGCCCGGCCCCCACCCGTCCCACCGCCCCCGGCG
>JANLVM010000102.1:0-2261 GCA_031364015.1 Gemmatimonadaceae bacterium | reverse complement strand
AGCAATACTGGTTCATGGCCGACCGCACGCCATCGAGCTGTCAGCGAGGATCTTCGACTTTGGCGTCGTCTCGCTGCGGGGTCGCGTCTCCATGCCCGACGGTTTGAGCTGGTCGGAGTACACGCGCTTCGGCGTGGCCGTCGACGAGCATGAGGTGATTTCGTCCATCATCGAGCCTCACCTCCACGCGCTGTTCGATCGAATTACCCCCGCGATCGAACGACCTAAGGTGGCAGATGTGCGGGAGGAATACACGGTCTTTCGCGTGTCGCGTGCCGAGCACGCGGACGGAACGCCGGTACGCGCCGAGGCGATGGGAACACTGGACGTGGTTCCACTGTTGCTGGGCGAGTCGCGTTCGTTGAGCGCGGAGGCCCGTCGTGAGTTGTTGCCACACCGCTTTTCGTACTATGAAGACGACATTGCCATCCTGACGTGGGAAAGCGCGCTGGTCGTTGAGCCGGGGGAGCACGACACCGATCTGCAATACCTCCTGGAATTCGCTAACGCCCAATTGCTCGAACTTCGCTACTACGATGCGATTCTCGATGGCGAGTTGCCGCAAATGTACGACGCGATCGCCGCCGCTCGACAGAAATGGTCGATCTTTCCGGGGCGTCGATTCGCCGCCCTGTTGTCGCGACTTCAAGCGGTTGTGGGCGACACGACGGAGTTGGTGGAGCATGTCGAGAACGCGCTCAAGGTCACCGACGATGTCTACCTGGCCCGCGTCTACTCGGCCGCGCTGGAGATCTTTCGAGGGCGGGCATGGCGTTCGGGCATCGACCGAAAGCTCGCGATCCTGCGAGAAACGTACGCGATGCTCAACGACGAGGCGCAGGCGGACCGTAGCGAAACGCTCGAGATTGCCATTGTCGTGCTGATCCTCGCGGATATCGTGCTGGCGCTCGTACGAGGCAAGTGACAGCATTCGCTCTGAGCGATCGATTGCGGTTACTATATCCTGGTGGCGTCGCCTGCCGCCCAAATCCCTTCCACGCTGAGGACTTCACCGTGCAACTGGACCGCGACACGATTGCGTCGGCGATAGTCGGGACTGGTGGTGCCTGGCTGCTGGGATCAGCCGTTCTGCACGGACGAACGGGCCGCAGGAGTGGCGCGCACCGACGCGGACTCGTGTATTCGGGTATTGGCTTCCTGCTCATCGCCGTCGCCGCTCGCTGGCTGCAGCCATATGGCAATGCCGGAATCGCGGTGTCGCTCGTTGGTATCATGCTGGCGATGCGCGGCATGCACCTGCTGGTGAAAGATCGCGCGGCCAACCGCGCCGAGGAGAAGCCACGCAACCCGGAGTAGCGGGGAGTGCCCCTTACGCCGCCGCGATAGCTCGAAGGGCCGCCACACGCGCCTCGGTGGGCGGATGCGTGCTGAACCACTTTTGCGCGCCGCGCAGGCTGAACGCCGCCAAGGGATTGACGATCGCCAGCGACGCAGCGCCTGGCGACACGTTCATGGGGATGCGCTGTGCACCGGACTCAAGTCGTTGCAGCGCGCTGGCCAACGCGAGCGGGCGCCCCGAGATCTGCGCACCCACTGCATCGGCCTTGAATTCCCGCTGGCGACTGATCGCAAATTGAATCAACATCGCGACTATCGGACCGATAATCAGCATGGCGATCGCGGCGATCGGATTCCGTCCGTCGTCGTCGTCTCCACGACCACCAAAGAAGAACGCCATCTGCGCCAGATTGCTGATCGCACCGGCCATAGTGGCGGCGATCGTCGAGAGCAGCATGTCGTGATTCTTGATATGCGCCAACTCGTGCGCCAGCACGCCCTCAAGCTCTTCAGGCGAAAGGGTGCGCAGGATACCCTCAGTGACGCACACCACCGCGTGCGCCGGATTGCGCCCGGTCGCGAATGCATTGGGCTGCTCTTGCGGGGCGATGGCGACGACCGGCATGGGGAGCCCGGCGCGTCGGCGCAGGCGATCGACCATCCGGTAGAGTTCGGGCGATTCCTCCTCCGACACCACGCGCGCGCCGTACGAGCGCAGCACCATCCGGGACGATCCCCAGTACATCGCGAGGTTTATCACGGCGGCAAGCCCAAACGCCATGACGGCGCCGGTGCTGCCGCCCAGCAGCTGACCAATAGCGATGACGAGGCTGGTAAGCCCCGCCATCAGCACAAAGACTTTGATGTTATTCATTCGTTGTTCGGCTCCGACGCGTCCATGCGCGGACGCTGACGAATAAGATGGTTTGGTACGTGCGTGTGTCCACGAACGACCCCGCAGC
>JANLVM010000081.1:0-3270 GCA_031364015.1 Gemmatimonadaceae bacterium | reverse complement strand
GACCCCCCTGCGGCGTCGCGCGCGAGGGAGTAGCATTGCGCATGACTCCGCCCACCGTGTCTCCGGCGTCTCGCCCGCCGACATCGCTTCCTACCGCGCTGCCGCGTACGCTACCGCGGACGCTGCCGCGAACGCTCGGCCTTTGGAGCGCGATCGCCGTGGTCATCGGCACCACGATCGGATCCGGGATTTTCCGCTCGCCCGCCGGGATCGCCGACAAACTGCCCGGCCCATTCCCACTTATTTCGGTATGGGTGGTCGGCGGCGTCTTCGCCCTTTGTGGCGCCATCACTTTGGCCGAAGTTGCCGGCGCGCTGCCGGCAACCGGCGGTTACTTCGTGTTCATTCGGGAAGGGTGGGGAAGATTGCCCGCCTTTCTGTACGGCTGGACGGAGTTGATCATCATCCGCGCCGCCGCGCTTGGCGGCATTTCGCTGACGTTTGCGGAATACTTGCTGCGCGGGCTGGGATTCAATCCGAGTATCGCGCCCTACGACACCTACGCGCACTGGGTGGCGGCGGCAGCACTTGGTCTCATGGCCACGGTCAATATCGTGGGGTTGCGATGGGGTGCCCTGGTGCAGAACGTCACCACGATCGCCAAGTACGGCGGCCTGCTGCTTCTTATCGCGTTGGCGTTTTCGCTCGGACTTCCCGAAACCGGCGGAAATTTCACCCCGGCGGCTCCACCGGGAAGCTTCTCGGTCCGAGCCTTTGGACTGGCGCTGGTGTCCGTGTTGTGGGCGTATGACGGGTGGGGCGACCTCACGAAGGTGGGCGGCGAGGTGGCCGATCCTCGACGGACGCTCCCTCGGGCGATCATTCTCGGCACGCTGGCGATCATCTTCATCTATGTGCTGGCGAACGTGGCGTACCTGTCGGTGCTGACGGTTGATGAGATTCGTGGGGCGCGGCTGGTGGCCGCCGACGTCGCCGAAAAGCTGATCGGACCCGTTGGTGTGACGCTGGTGTCGATCACGGTGTTGCTCTCAACGTTCGGGTCGGTAAACGGCTCGTTGCTCACCGGCCCTCGGATTTTCTTTGCCATGGCTGACGACGGACTGTTTTTTCGACAAGTGGCAAAAGTTCATCCGCGCTTTCACACGCCGTATGTCGCGATCACCTTGGCCGCCAGCATCGGGATCGGGTTTGTGCTGCTCCGCACATTTGAGCAGTTGGCCGACATCTTTGTGACCGCGTCGCTGGTGTTCTACATCTTGAGTGTTGGGGCGATATTTCGGCTCCGCCGCCGTCCGGATTGGAATCCGCCGATGCGTGTGCCGCTGTATCCCATCGCGCCGGTACTCTTCTGCGCGGCCACCCTCTTCTTGCTGGTGAACGCGCTGCTCGATCCGGGTCAACGGTGGGGGACGATCGGCGTGCTGGGTGTGATCGCGGTCGGAATTCCGGTCTACTACCTGACGGTGGGTCGAAGGGGAAGGGCTATCGGGGGCTGACCGGCTGGCACGACGGTTCTTACCTTCTGGACTCGCGTCGCCGTTACCGATCGGATACCGTCGTTTCTTGTGTGCGGCGTCCGGCGGTCCTAATTTTGTCAGTCGCCGACCGTTTGGGGGTTCTTGACGGTTGGCGTGCGGCACTTGCGTGAACACTCACTTCCTGGTTTCAAAAAAATGCGAAAATCTCGTTCGCTGTTTATGCTGGCTTTCGGCGCCTTCGTCGGGTTGACCGACGTCGTCGCCGCTCAGGGCGTCACAACCGGTGCTATCGCCGGGATTGTCGCCGACGAATCAGGCAAGCCGATCGACGGCGCACTGATCCAGGTCGAAAACAGGAGCAACGGATTCAAGGCCAGCACGCTGACCCGAGAAAACGGTCGCTACTACATCCAGGGTCTCGAAGTCGGCGGCCCCTACTCAGTGCTCGTGCGACGCCTGGGTTTCGCTCAGCAGTCGCAGGATGGCGTGCTCGTCAAGCTTGGTCAGACGATTCCGGTGGATTTCATCGTCAAGGCGCAGGCCGCGCAGCTGGCCAGTGTGACGGTGAGCGCCACGAGAGGCGCTATTATTTCCCCAAACAAGACCGGTGTCGGCACCACAATCAGTGACACGGCGATTGCGCGCTTTCCGTCACTCAACCGCGATTTCACGGACTTTGCCCGCGCCACGCCACAGGTCTCAACGACAGGCAACGGCCTGTCGGGTGGTGGCGTGAACAACCGCTACAACCTCATCCAGATTGACGGCGCGAACGAGTCCGACCTGTTTGGTCTGGGCAGCAACGGACGCCCCGGCGATCAGGCTGGCGCCAAGTCCATTTCACTGGACGCGGTCAAGGAATTCCAGGTGTTGCTGTCGCCGTTCGATGTGCGGCAGGGAAATTTCTCAGGGCTCTTGATCAACGCGGTCACGAAGAGCGGCACCAACGCGTACCACGGCTCGCTGTTCGGGTATACGCGCGACCAGGATCTGACACGCAAGCAGCAGTTCCTTGGGGCCTACAGCCGGTCGCAGTATGGCGCCTCGCTGGGCGGACCGATCGTGCGCAATAAGGCCTTCTTCTTCCTGTCCACTGAGTGGCAGAAAGAGCAACTGCTGTCGGCCGGACCCTTTATCGGATCGTCCGACTCACCGGTTTCGCAGGCACAGGTGGACGGTTTCAACGCCGTGCTGTTGCCCCTCGGCATTGCCGGCGGCACGGGTGCGCAGATCAATCGACCGAACCCGCTCACCAACGTGTTCGCGCGCGTCGATCTCAATTTTCTTCCCAAGACGCGAATCGTGCTGCGCCACAACTACGGTGCCGGCGACAATAACGTCTTTGGTGGCGGCGGCTCGCGTGATGCGATTACGAGCGCCACGCCCGCGTTCGCGCTGACGTCGAATGCCTATGCCTTCACGTCGCGCAAGAACTCGACCGTGCTGCAGGCGTTTACCGCGTTGGGGAACGGCGTACTCAACGAGCTGAACATTGGGTACACGACCATTAACGACAAGCGCGATCCGGTGACCAGGGCGGCTTCGATCTCGGTCACGGTGCCACGTCAGACTGGCACCGGGTTCGCCAACTTTGTCGCGGGCGGCGAAGCGTCGTCTCACGGCAACCAGCTTGACCAGAAGACACTGGAAATCGCCAATAACCTTACGGTGCCCCTTGGTGACCATAATATCACGATTGGCACGAAGAACATTTTTTACGAGTCGGCCAACCTGTTCGCCAACAATCTGTTTGGCACCTGGCGCTTCAACAGCCTCGACTCGCTGCGCAACGGACAGGCGTCATCGTTCGCGGTGACCGTGCCAACGCCCG
>JANLVM010000074.1:0-1975 GCA_031364015.1 Gemmatimonadaceae bacterium | reverse complement strand
CCCGACAACACGAACCACTCGGGCAATACGGTGCGCTACAACGTGAGCGAAAACGACGCTCGGAAGAATTCGGCGGCTGCCATTGTCGTGTGGGGAAGGACCATCGGCGCCGAGATCTACAACAACTCGGTCTACCTGGCCCCTTCCACGTCCGGCTCGCCGATGGCGCTGATGGTGCACAATTCCACCATCACCACGCATGACGTGAAAAACGTGCACATCCGCAACAATACGTTCTACACGACGGGTGGCGCGCGCGTCATGTGGGTTTCCGCCGGTCAACTGAGCGGCGCCATCGATTTGCGATTTGAGGGCAACAACTATTTTACTGGTTCCACCGCGCCGACGTTCTTATGGGGGAGCACCACGTACACTGGCCTCGCGACCTGGCGGACTGCCACGGCGCAGGAAATGCTTGGCGGGGTCGCCGTCGGGTCCCAGATCGATCCGGGTTTCGTCAGTCCGGGAGGTGGAGGCACCATCGGCAACGCCGATCAGCTAGGCAACCTGACCGCCTACAAACTGAAAGCAACGTCGCCAATGATAAACACTGGGCTCGACCTATGGCAAAAGTTCGGCACGAACGTGGGTCCGGTAGATTACTACGCTGCGTCGATCGCCTACGGTGCGGGCTTTGATGTCGGCTCTCACGAGTGGCGGTAGTGGTGCCAGGCGGTCCTCATGCGACTCATCCGTGAACTGCTGACGGTGTGAAAAAACGGGGGCGCCGATGTTGGCGCCCCCGTGTCTACTCCGGAGGCACACCATCGCTCGAGCGGGCCCGCAACCGCCTATCATGGGCATACGTCCTCCGCCATGCCCACGGCGACTGCACCAAGCCGATCAACTCCTCCATCTGCAGCGGAATCGGGAGCCGCTCACGCTTTCGCAAGCGAGCCGGGACGCGTCGGATTAGCCAGGCCAACCAGGTGCCGACCGCGTACCGTATTACGGGCGCGCGTGGTCGTTCGTGCCGGCGCCATCGTGAGAGCAAAAAGACGCCGAAGGAACGGCCATTGTCGCGGAGCTGCCGCCGCAGAGCCTGCATCTGACGGCGGTGATAGTGCCGGACGATCGCCATCGGTTCATAACGCGCCACTCCACCGCCGGCGAGTGTTCGATGCATGATGTCCAGGTCGCCGCCGCCGCGTGATGGCGTACCGACATCGAGCGCCGTATCGAACCCTCCGAGGCGATGTAGCCACGAACGGCGGAGCGCCATGTTGGCGCCCACGCCAAGATGGTGCGCCCCGAGTCGCGCTCGCTCGTCCAGCCACTCGGGACGAAAAACGCGAGGGCGCATTCCCTTGCCCATCCCGCCGTACCAGTCCTCGAAGATCACCTGGGCGTCGCTCTCCAACTCGGCCGGCACCACCAACCCCGTGACGAGCTGCACCTCCTCATCGGCAAACGCGCGGCCGATGGCGCCTAACCAACCGGGATCCACTCGCACATCGTCGTCGGTGTAAGCGACGATGTCGTGCGCCGCCTCCGTGAGTCCGCGATTGCGCGCCCAATCGAGCCCCGGACGCTGCTCCCGCACGTACCGCAGCACCCCGTGCGCCCGCGCGTCCGTCTCGCCGAGCGCCGCGACGAGCGCCGCGGTGTCGTCGCTCGACGGGGCGTTGTCCACGACCACGATCTCAAACGACGGATAGCACAATGCGAGCAGCGAGTCGAGGCAGCGGGCGAGCGAAGCGGTGCGATTGCGGGTGCACACGACGACGCTTATCGCCGAGGTCCCGGCGGCGCTGTGTCCCGATGCATCGAGACGACGGCGCAGAACGCTCCGTTGCACGGCGACGCCAAGCTGCGCCTCGAGCTCGCGTCGCAATCGCTCCACGGGGATGCGCTCGCCCGGTCGATCGAGGTAGAGCCAGGCGATCGGACGTCCGTTCAGTCGAACGAGAAGTCGCACCGCCAGGAATCGCCCGCAGGACTCGATAGGCACGATCGGTTCGGAAAGCTCCCAGTC
>JANLVM010000071.1:0-1906 GCA_031364015.1 Gemmatimonadaceae bacterium | reverse complement strand
ATCCTGGCGCTGTTCCTCCCTCCTGCTGCCCGGATGACGTTCAACTCCTGCCTTCTTCTTCCACCCTTGTTAGATCTGGCCTTCGTGTCGGGATCCGGTTCGAAGGACCGGTGTCGGCGCTCGGCCGAAGGTTGCCAGTTGCACCGCCTCAAGCTGAAGCGTGCCGTACGAGAAGAGCAGCTCGGTGTGCACGTGTCTCCAGCCGCTATCGAGACGTCGCCAGTGTGCGACGCACCGCGTCGGTCTGCGGCTGATAGATCGCATCGGCACCAGCACGCAGGGCGAGGAACTGTTCGTAGGCGCGCGCGGCACCAACCTTGTCGCCGGTTCGTGCCGCGAGCCGTCCTTCCTCTCGCAAATACGTCGTCAGGTATAGCGGACTGGTATCCCAGTCGTACGGCCGACGGCGAACGGCGCGAAGTGCGGCAGTGGGGTTACCACGTGCCTCGTACAGCCGGGCGACCACCAAATTACCAAAGTCTATCCCAAACACATACGGTGCAGTGAGCAGCATCGAATCGAGCCGGACCACGAGGGTTGCTGCGGCGGCGTCCGACGTAGCCATCATGGCGTCCAGCATCGTCAGGCACAACAGGGGATCCCCACCATGCACCGCCGCTGAATCACGGGCAGCGGTGCTGACGCGGAGACGGTCTGTCAGGCCCGACACTCCGGCTGGTCGACCGCTCGCCAGTCGCCAGAGCGCCGCCACACACACGTTGGTATAGTACCGCGCCAGCGCACCACTCTCGCGCGGCGGCGCGCTGGCAATCTTCCGTTCGATGTGCGCCGCCGATTCTGAGGCGGCGACCGAGTCGCCGTCCCAGTACAGCGCGTCGAGTACCGGCACTTGGTCGGCGTCGAAAAACACGATGGACGAACCCGGCGGCAGTGGCTCGTTCGCGCGAAGCAATTCGACGGCGTACGCCGCGTCGGAACGCCGGCCTCGGTTGAGCGCCCAGCTATGGAGCGTCTGGCCAGGGGGGACATTGGCACCGGTGACGGTGTGCGCCTCAACGCGCCGACGCAGTTCGCTGGCCGCGGAATCGACATCACCGAGTGCGGTGACATCGGTCTGACCAAAACCGATAATGCGATTGAGCGCCGTGAGTCCGATACTGTCGCGTCGCGGGCGGAGCGCACTGCGCGTGCTATCATCGCTGAGCGCCAGGGTCACACGCCAACTCACATACTCACCCGCATCAGCGACCGCCCCATCACCACGGTAGAGCGCCGACAGTGCGCGCGTACGCGCGCGATCGCCAGACCGTGCGGCGAGCTCCACCAGGTGCGCCAGTGGCGACACAAATGTCGAGTCCAGGGTGAGTGCTTTGGCGAACGCGATTTGCGCTTGTATCTGCGCATTGCGAATGCCAAGCTGCGCGCCGGCGTGATACAGGCGGTCGCCGTGCTCGTACTGTGCTTCCGCGCTTTCCGGCGCCGCGTCGACCGCTCGCTGCCACCCGGCCAACTGCCGGGCGGCCGAGTGCGCGGCGGTGGTGTTGGGGAGCACATACGCCTCGAACAGCAACTGATCCCGGCGCGGCAGCCGGTCGCGCAGTGCGTACCCAGTCAGTAGGCCGCGTCGGAGAGCGGCCGACTGACCAGCCTGTTGTGACCATGCGCCCGACGACGCCATGCCGAGTGCGGCCAGCGCGAATGTGGAGTCCTGCGACAGGGCGTCGGTAAATCGGTCAATCGCGGTTGCAATCTCTCCTCGCCGGAAGGCGGCCCGTCCGTCGAGATAGGCGCGGACGGCCGGCAACGACGTGCTGGTGAGTTCGGCGAGTCGACGAGTCGGCTCGCCAGCGATACCCGCCAGCAACTGCGACGTGAGTCGGTCGACCAACACGAAGAGGCTGTCGGCTGACCCTTTTACTGCCGCCTCGGTGAGCTGATCGCCATT
>JANLVM010000055.1:0-2440 GCA_031364015.1 Gemmatimonadaceae bacterium | reverse complement strand
CCCGACAACCCGCAACCGCCGGCCAGTCTACGGGCATCTCCCAGTGTGCAGTCGAGCCGCCGCGCCCTCAGCGACTAACATCAGCCGCCCATCGGCGAGCCAGGTGACTGCCTCCCCGCTGTTCCGCTCGCGCAGCGCCTTGAGCGAGCACGTCGCAATGAGCGTGGTTGGCAGCCAGGTCACGGCGTCGATGCCAAACAGATACACATCTCCGTACGTGCGCACGGCCAGGTGCCGAGCGCCGGTGCTATCGGGCGCTGACAACGCTGCGTCGGTGATCCAGCCACGGCTGCTATTTGGCATTGGTACAATGGGCAGCGAGTCGACGACATCAACGATCGTCACGGAGTTGGTGCGCCAGGCAGAGGCGGGAATGCGATAGATGCGCGCCGGTCGATAGCGGCCTGCGGCGTCACGGGCAGGACGTTTTGTGAGCACGAACACGCTGGTGTCCGGTGTCACCCACATGGCCTCCACATCATGGGGACCGTCGGCATAGCGGAACTCCATCGTGATCATGGATGTCGCGACGGTGTCGGCGACGCGTGGCTCGGCAATACGCAGCACGCGAACCGTCGCGTGGTGCGCCAGATTGTCACCGACGTCGCCAACATACAGGCAGGCACCGTCATCACAGGGCCCAAGCGCCATGGCTTCCCAGTCGCGGTTCTGGTGGCCGGGGATGCGCATCGAGCCCACCGCGCGACCGGTGCTGTCGAAGGCAAAGATGCGTTCCTCATTGCCGCTGTCGTTGTGCGACCAGAACACGTTCGCCTCACGCGTTGAACGCACAAGCCCGGATGCCTCGAGCAACGCGGGATCGGTGAGACGACCAGGTGATGTTGCAGCTCGCAACAGTGGTGCCAATGCGGGCCGCCTTGGGCGATCAGACTCGCGACATCCGACTCCAGCAGCAACACCCGCGACAACGAGCACGGCAAGCGCCGAACGCCATCGGCTGTTATCCACCGGACCGCTTCAATGCGTACAAGCGTTCCTTCGCCAAGCGCCGTCCCGTCGGAGTGGCGGCCAGCCCTCCCCCCGCCGTCTCACGATAGCGCACGTCCATCTCAGCGCCGATTTGCCCCATCGTATCAATGACTTCATCGGCCGGGATAGCAAACTCGATTCCCGCCATCGCCATCTCGATGGCAGCCAGCGCAATCGCGGCACCGGTGGCGTTCCGAAAAACACAAGGCAGTTCGACGAGTCCGCCCAGCGGATCGCACACCAAACCCAGTGTCCCCTGCTGAGCTAGCGCGGTCGCGTGCCCCGCTTGTCGCGGTGAACCGCCAAGCATTTCGACGGCAGCACCCGCCGCCATACCAGCTGCCGCGCCGGTCTCCGCCTGACAGCCCCCCTCAGCGCCCGACAGCGAGGCGCGTTCGGCCACCACAGCGCCAATCAATCCGGCCGTCGCCAGCGCATCGATGACACGCTCGTCGTCGATGCCGCGCGCTGCGGCCAGTCCGGTGAGCACCGCCGGCAGGACACCCGCACCGCCGGCCGTTGGAGCGGCAACGATCACACCCATTGCCGCATTCACTTCTTGTACCGCCAGCGCGCGCGCAAGGACATCACGGAATGGCGTGCCGGCCAGCGGTCCATCGGGCCCAGTGCGTAACTTCGCCGCGTCACCACCAACCAGTCCCGATGCCGACATCAAGTCGCCGACCATACCGCGTTCCACCGCGCCGCGCATCACCACCAGCGCACGTCGCAGCGCATCGCGGATCTCGGACACCGGTCGTCCCTGATCTTTCGCCTCGGCGTCGAGTGCGACCGTCGACAGACTCACTCCGCGCGATTCGGCGTCGCGAATAGCATCAGCCAGACTCTTGTACATCAGGCACTCACCTTATCAAGGCGGAACGCCCACCGTACCCACGGCAAGCTGCGAATCGCATCGCGCACTTGCTCTTCGGGTTCATGATCGACTTCGATCACCATAAACGCATCGCCACCGCGTTCTTTACGCGTCAATTTGAGCGTGGCGATGTTGACATCGGCGTCGGCCAGCAAACCCGCGATGCGCGCCACCGAGCCCTTGGTGTCAGCAGCGACGAGCACAATCGTATGAAGGTTACCGGACACTGCAACGGGATAGCCGTCAATCTCCGTAACCATGACGCGACCAGCGCCCAACGACGCTCCAACCATTTGCGACTTGCGCTCACCGCGTTCCAGCGAGATGCGCACCGAATTCGGATGCGCGTCGTCGCCCAACGACGTTTTCTCAAACGTGTAGGCAAGCCCTTCGCGTTCAATGATGTCGAGCGCCGTCCGCAACCGCTCATCGTCGGGGCGAAATCCCATCAGTCCGCCTGCGATGGCTTTGTCGGTGCCGTGCCCTTCGCCGGTGCGGGCAAAGGAGCCATGCAACTCTATCGTGGCGCGCTCGGGCGTTCCACCAACGAGGCACCGCGCGAGTAGCCCCAAG
>JANLVM010000054.1:0-1665 GCA_031364015.1 Gemmatimonadaceae bacterium | reverse complement strand
TTTGCGCCTGAACCTCGGATGTCACGCGCGTCAGATACACGGATAATTCATCCACCCAGTGCCGTATGGCATCGATGTCACCCGTGCTCGCCTCGTCCTCAATGGCCGCGGCGATGTCGGTGATGGCCTGGAAACCGTAGCTGGAGCCAGTGCCCCGCATGTTGTGCCCCAAGCGCTCGACCGTCTTGAAGTCTTCGCGATGCAGGGCCTCGAGCATCGCCGTGACATCCTTTCGGCGGTTCGCCAGGAATATCGGCACGCGTTCCGCGATGAACGGGTTATCTGGCACCACCACCTCGAGCATTCGGATGCGTTCTTCTCGAGAAAATGGACGCGCCACGACCGCGCGATTGGCGATCGCCCGCAGCAGCACGTCCTCTCGAATCGGTTTTGTGAGAAATGCCGTGCACCCCGCCGCCAAACACTGCTCCCGATCACCCTTCAACGCCGAGGCGGTGAGCGCGATGATCGGTGTGGGAACGCGATCGTTCGTTCGCTCCCACAATCGGATCGCGCGCGTGGAGGCGAGTCCATCCATGACCGGCATCTGTCGGTCCATCAGCACGAGATCATAGTGACTCGCCGTGAACATGTCGAAGCCGATCGCTCCGTTGGCCGCGATCTCCACCTGATAGGGCGTATCGGACAGATAGGCGACGGTAATCGTGCAGTTGTCAACGGAGTCGTCGACCAGAAGAATACGGAGCGGCGGCAGCGGCGCACTGGGCTCAACGTCGATCGGCGACGCGGCCTCTCGCAAGTCCCCAAGCCACAGTTCGAATGGTACCGCAAACGAGAACACGCTGCCCATGTTGACCGAGCTCTCCGCCCAAATGCGCCCGCCCATCAGCTCGACCAATCGTTTTGAGATGGTGAGCCCCAGCCCCGAGCCACCAAACCGGCGCGTGGTCGAAGAATCGGCTTGGGTAAATCGTTCGAACACCTGACCCAGTTTCTGGTCGGGAATGCCAATGCCCGTATCGGCTACGGCGAACCGCAGCGCGGTCGGGACGGCGAAGTTCTCGTCCAGCGAAACGCGTAGCGTTACCGATCCCGATTCGGTGAACTTGATGGCGTTACCCAACAAATTCAGCAGCACCTGTTGCAGTCGTGTCGGGTCGCCGACGAGTTCAGTGGGCACGGAAGGGGATATCTCACAGGAAAGCACCAACCACTTCTCCTGCGCCCGCCCGGCCACCATCTCGATGACCTTGTCGAGCAAGTCCTGCAACGAGAAGCCCGTCTGTTCCAGTTCAAGCTGCGACGCCTCGACTTTGGACAGGTCGAGGATGTCGTTGATCAGATTGAGCAAATTGTCGCCGGCACGACGGAAGATCTGGACATACTTATCCTGCTCTGCGGTGAGCGATGTCCTGGCGAGCAGTTCAGCGACCCCCATAATGGCACTCATCGGCGTCCGAATTTCATGACTCATGCTCGCCAGAAATTCCGACTTGGTCCGGCTTGCACTTTCCGCATCCGCCTTGGCCTTCTTGAGCTCGACCTCCACCCGTTTGCGTACCGTGACGTCGCGCGCGGCGGCAAACACGCCCTGGACCGTGCGGTTGCGGTCGTAGAGTGTCGTCGCGTTGAAGGACACCACCGTCTGCCTGCCGTCGCGAGCACGCACGGTCAATTCGTAGTCGGCCACCCGCTCTTCACGTA
>JANLVM010000009.1:0-2823 GCA_031364015.1 Gemmatimonadaceae bacterium | reverse complement strand
CTCGGGCGTTCGCGTCACGCGGGTTTCGACGAGCGAGCGGAGGTCCATACGGTACACGTCGCTGCGCGCGGACGATCCGGTGTCTCGCGTTGCCGTGTAGAGAACCGCCCGTCCATCCGGCGTGAACGCCGGCTGCGAGGGTCCGCCACCGATCGAGTCGTGCGTGATCCTGACCGGTGCGCCAGCGACGAGCCGGTCGCCCTGCCAGGTGAGGGAGACCGACCAGAGACTGTTCGGGTTCTGCGCTGCGGCGGATTGAGCGGCGGCGACCACGAGGGCGAGTGCGAAAGCAGTGCGAAGCATTCTTTTCGAGGCAAACGGTTGAACTTCTTGAAGTGAGATGGGGCGCAGTCGCCTACCGCAGCTCCACCGTCGCCCTCGCCGTGCCGCCCTTGAGCGCCGAGTACTGAACCGTCACCGGTCCTGACCCCTTCACCAGATACTCGATCGTCCGCGTCGTCTTGCCCGGCAGCCCGTTGCGAATGATGATGCGCTTGAGGTCCTTCTGGTCGATCATCGCGAGCGGCCCGGGCTGGAACTTGTTCAGCACCACACCGGCCGTAATCACGTTCGCGTTGCGGCCCTCGAGCGTGAGAACATCAGGACGCACGATCCTGGTCTGCGCCGCCTTCACCATGATGGTCGGGATGACGCGACTGTTCGTGACGTCCACGCGAACGCGATACACATCGCCTTCCACCTTTTCGACCGTCGCATTCTCCATCGTCACCAGCGGCATCTGATCCGCATGGTGCAGCGTGAACGCCATGTTGCGGTGGAAGAGCTCGATGCTCATGAAGCGCGGGTTGACGCGCCCCTGCAGCTTCTTCCATCCGCCCAGCTCCACCTTGCCGTACTGCGGGTGATCGAACGGTTTCCAATCCTCGTACTCATCGCCAAACTCGAGGAAGTCATCGAAGAAGAAGCTGCTCTGGCCCGCGATCGGTGACGTTGCGTCGGCCGCCTGTTTCTGCAGGAGCGGACTGTTGTAGTACTGGCCGCCGTTCCAGAGCTCGTTGGAGTACGAAAGAATTCCAAGGCCGTCGTTGGTCCAGTCGATCGAGCCACCGTGCACGGTGTAGAGACCGCGCCAGATCACGAGATAGTCGTAGTAGGGAAGCATGCGCTCACCCGTCTCTGCGATCTCGTCGTACGCGCGGATGTCTGCGGCAGGATAATCTCCGTACCAGGCAGAACCCGGCGGACGCAGAATCATGCCGCCTGAGTTGTGAAACGTCTGCATGCCCGCAATGTTCGGATGCAACATCCAGAAATCGTTGGTGGCGCGCGACTCCGGAAGCTGAAAGGGATAGTCCATCGAGCCGAACTGCACGTAATTCGGCTGCCAATCGGAACCATAGTTACGGTTCCCATCGTAACCACCCGGAGGATCCTCGTCGACAAGGCCGTCGCCGTCATTGTCCTTGCCCTCTCGGCCGAGCAGGACCCAGTCGCCCTTCTCTCCCGCGGGAACGGGTTCGAGGATTCGCTTGTCGCGAGGGCTGAGGCGGTGCGTGCCCTGGCCGGGCACATACTTCCGGATCGTCTCGATCACGCCATTGCCATTCAGGTCGTCCGGCCCATCCTCATCGAACTTTCCGTCGCCATCGCTGTCAACCGGAACGTGCCCGGTGCGCGCGCCGTCACCTGTTCCGTAGAGAAAGAAGTCGCGTCCGTCGGGATTGATGGTGGGAAGGATATAGAACACGCGCTCGTCCACGAGCCGCTTCACGTCGGGGATCCGGTCGTAGTTCTCCATCAGATACCAGATGGTGTACAGCGAAACTTCCGTTCCCTGAATCTCATTGCCGTGCACGTTCGCCTCGATGAACATTCCTGCCTTGTTCGTCTCCGGACCAGTGGCAGGGTTGTTGACCGTCATCATCCATAAATCGCGCTTTCCATGGCTCTTGCCGAGCGACTGCAGCTTGAGAAAGCGAGGCCATGTTTTTTCCATGAGCTTCATGCGATCGCCCACCTCGGTGTGATCGAGCCAGCGATCCCACGTGAGATTGAGCTTGTGCTCGGGGTCCGAGCCGCGCTTCGCGGCCTGCGCATTCGCAGCCTGCGCATTCGCAGCCTGCGCATTCGCGTTGCCGGCGATGCCGATCAGCAGAGATGCGCAAAGCAGAGTCTTCGTCAGTGATTTCACTTGAGCGTCACGGTCGTACTGTCCGTGCCTCCTTTCTGCGCGAGTACGGTGATCGCCACCGTTGCGTCGGGCTTTCCGCGGATCACCCAGGTGATTCGCTGGCGTGAGTTCGATCCATTCAGGTTGGGAATGCGGACCGACTTGGGCGATCCAGTCACGATGTCGGTCGATGGTACCTGGATCTGCACGAGCGTCGGCTTCACGGAGCCGGAAACCACGCCATGCTGGAGTGAGGCAGGAAAGAATCCGGTGTTCTCCACGTCAACATTGACCGTGAACAGACCGCCTCCGTGCGACTTCACTTCCGTCTTCGCGATGCGAATGCGTGGCAACAACGACGCGAGCCTGACGAGGAACTCGCCATGCGTGCGGCCGAGCTCAGGGAGATCTTTCGCGAGTGCGTTGCTGTTTGCGTAGGGCCGAAATCCGCCAATCTCGACGTCACCGAGTTCGGCGTGCTTGTACGCGGTCCAGGCGACGAATGCATTGAGGCCTGCGGCGTCGAGCGACTTGAGGATGGCCGCATCGCTTGCCGTTGCAGCGGGCGTAGCCGACGGAGCACCTGCGGCTGCGCCGGCAACGGGTGGAGTCGCTGCGACCCCCTGCGTGGACCATCCTGGTGTCGAGAACGAGGGGACGCCGAACTGATAGTAGCCGTACTGGAAGAAGGC
>JANLVM010000948.1:0-2268 GCA_031364015.1 Gemmatimonadaceae bacterium | reverse complement strand
CCAATACGTCCGCACGGAGTTGCGACGGTGATGCCATTCCATCGCGCCGGCGTGGAATCCGATCTTGCCTCCGCGCTCCTGTAGTCGCCAGCACAAGTCCACATCGTCGCCTGCGGCGCGATAGCGCACATCGAACCCGTCGATGGCAGCCAGCGCGGACCGGCGGAAAGCCATGTTGCACCCGGGGATGTGTTCGGCCTCGACATCGGAGAGCAGCACATGCACAGGCCCACCCGGCGCATTGGCCACGCACTCGGCGATTCGTCCGTCGCCCGGAGGCGCGATGTTGGGACCGCCCACGCCCACCCAGTCCCCTTGCAGGAACCGATACGCGATGTACTGCAGCCAGTGCGGGTCGGGGTAGGCATCATCATCGATGTACGCCACGATCTCACCGGTAGCTGCCTGCCAGCCGGTGTTTCGCGCTGCGGATAGCCCTCGATTCGGTGTGCTGATCAACTGCACGTCGTACTCGGGAGCAATCTGCGGCACCGCGTCGGTGGAGCCGTCATCGACGACAATCACCTCGAAGTCCGGATAGTCGAGATGCCTGAACGCTTCGAGCGTGTCGCGGATCGTGCGCGCACCATTGTGCGTGCACACCACCACGCTCACGCGCGGCCACGCGGTGTCGGCGGGAAACGGCACTTCGGTGAACACACGAGCCACTTGCGCCAATGCCGGCTTCGGTTGCCGGTCGCGCGTGGTCAGTCCGAAATCCCAGTCTTCGATATCGTGACCACCGCGATACCACTCGTCGGTCCACGCGAACACCATGGCTCCGACGCATCCGGCAGCAAACGCCGTGCGCACTTGCCATTCAAGACTCGCCGCCTGCTGGTCGTCGCCGTTACGTCGGCTGTCGAGTCCGATCTCCGCCATCAGCAGCGGCTTCTCACCGGCAATGTTCTGCAGACGCTCGAGATATGACTCCAGAGGACCGCGCGACTCGAGATAGACGTTGAAGCAGAACAGGTCGAGGAACGGAAGGCGCAGGAACTCCGTCGTCGGGAAGTTCACGTAGGTAACCAGCGCGTCCGGATCCTCCTGCTTCACCACATCGTACAGCCGGCGAATGAACTGCTCGACGCGTCGAGGCCCCGTCCATCGCACGATCGACACGGGTATTTCGTTGCCGACCGCGAAGCAGAGCAACGCCGCGTGACCGGCACACGAGCGAACGTCGGCACGCAATTGCCGCACGATGTCGTCGGCCATGCCCTTCTGGTCGAGGAACGTGACGTGTTGCGCCCACGGCAGCCCGACCATGACCTTGAGCCCATACTCCAGCGCCACATCGAGCAGCCAGCGCGGTGGAGGCGTGTACACTCGCACCGTGTTGAAACCCGATGCGGCCATTTGCGCAAAGTCGCCTTCGACTCGCGTGCGCTCAGGGTATTGATGGCCGTCGGCGTTAGGACGAAAGGTGCCGTACGTGACACCCTTCACCCAGAACTTGCGGTGACCGACGAAAAGGAACTTGCCCCGAACTTCCGGACGCTCGATGCTAGTCGGTTCCTGAACGTGTTCGCGTGCAATCGCCGACGGGCGATAAGCGCTCGGCGAGATCGATCGAGCAGGGATGGGCGGAGCGGACGCTGCGAGGAGGACGGGCTGTAGTGGATGCACGAAGTCTTAGGCCGCGTTTGACGACAGGGGCTCAAGTACGCCCTGCTGCGCGTGCCATTCCCACGCCGACGAAATGATCGTCCGCAGGTCGGAGCAGTGCGGCGCCCAGCTCAACAGCTGCTTCGCCTTGCTGCTGGCGGCGACCAATGCCGGCGGATCGCCAGCGCGACGCGGCTCCTCAACGAACGGCACGCGCAGGCCCCCGACCTCTTCCACCATCTGGATCACTTCGCGAACCGAGTGGCCCTTTCCTGTGCCCAGGTTCACGCAGTTGCTCTTTCCACCGGCAAGCAGGTAGCGAAGCGCCGCGACGTGCGCGCGCGCCAAGTCCGCCACGTGGACGTAGTCACGAATCGCGGTGCCATCGGGCGTGTCGTAGTCGGTGCCGAAGATCGACACCGCGGGACGACGGCCTTGCGCCGCATCGATGATGAGGGGAATGAGGTGCGTTTCAGGATCGTGCGACTCGCCGATCTCCCCTTCGAGGTCGGCACCTGCGGCGTTGAAGTAGCGCAGCGCCACGTAGCGCATCTGGTGTGCTTGCGAAAACCAATGCAGCACGCGCTCGACGGTCAGCTTCGACTCGCCGTAGGGATTCACCGGTCGCTGCGGATGGTGCTCGTCGATGGGCGTCACGTC
>JANLVM010000905.1:0-8987 GCA_031364015.1 Gemmatimonadaceae bacterium | reverse complement strand
CAATCCCGCGTCCGGCGGCATCTTCCGATCGGACAACGGCGGCGGCGCGTGGCGGCACGTCAGCAACTGCAATGCGCGCCCGATGTATTTCAGCCAGGTGCGTATCGATCCACAAAACCCGAATGCGGTGTACGTGGCGGGGCTGCCCATCGCCAAGTCTCTCGATGGCGGACGGACATTCGCCACGCTGAATGCCGCAGGCGGTCACGCCAACCCGGGTCACGTGGACGTGCACGCCATCTGGATCGATCCGCGGAACTCCAACCACATCTTGAACGGCAATGATGGCGGTCTGGACATCAGCTACGATCAAGGTCGTTCGTGGGTCTCGGTGAAGACGATGGTCACGTCGTTGGCGTACGACGTGTCTGCCGACATGCGTCGACCATACTTTGTGTGCACCGGCCTGCAGGATAACGGCAGTTGGTGTGGACCCAGCTCGCGCCGTCACGCTAATGGCATTTTGAATTCCGACTGGTTCAACGTCGGCGGCGGCGACGGCTTCTTCACCGGCCAGGATCCGAACGACTACAACATCATTTACGCTGAATCGCAGAACGGCAACACCAGCCGACTGGATCTCCGCACTGGACTAGGTGGGAGCATTCGGCCCAGTGCTCCAGCGCCGCCCCCGCCGGTCGATGTCCCAGCCGCCGCAGCGGCTCCTGGTGGTGGCCGAGGTGGTGGTGGCGGCGGTGGACGCGGTGGCAATCCCAATGTCGTGAACGCCGCACAGGGTGATCAGTATCGCTACAACTGGAACACGCCGTATCTGCTGTCGTCGCACAACTCCAGTGTCATGTGGTTGGGCGGCAACCGACTGTTCCGCTCGTACGACCGTGGCGAGACGTGGATCGCTGGCGCCGATGTCACCAAACAGTTCGACCGCAGAAGCGTCGACATCATGGGGGTGAAGGGCAGTCAATCCATGCTGTCCAAGAACGATGGTGTGACGCAGTACAGCACGATCATCGCGGTGTCGGAATCACCCATCAAGCCCGGACTCGTGTGGGTTGGCACCGACGACGGCAGTCTGCAACTCACGCGCGATAACATGGCGACGTTTGCGGACGTCGGGAAAAATCTCCCGGGGCTACCGCCGGGTCATTTCCATTGGGTCTCGCGTGTGGTCGCGTCGGCATTCGATTCGGCCACCGCGTACGTCGCGGTCGACGGGCACCGCAGCAACGATCTCAAACCGTACATCTTCGTCACGAAGGACTTCGGACGCACGTTCACGTCTATCACGAACGGACTGCCCGCGTTCGGCAACGTCCAGGTCGTCACGGAAGATCGCAAGAACCGCAATTTGCTGTTTGCCGGTACGGAGTTTGGACTGTACGTGTCGACCAACGCCGGTCAGTCATGGCAGAAGTTCATGAACAACTTCCCTACCGTGCGCACCGACGACATCCTCGTGCATCCACGCGATGGAGACCTCATTGTTGCCACGCATGGACGCGGTCTCTGGATCGCCGATGATATCACGGCGCTCCAGCAGTTGACGCCTGCGGTGATGGCCGCCGACGCGACGCTATTCGATATCCGGCCCGCAGTCGCGTGGCTCACCGATCGCAAACTCGGTCAACAGGTCACCGGTCAGCAGCTGTTTCAGGGAGAGAATGCGCCGCGCGGCGCACACATCAGTTATCACTTGCGCAGCGCGGCGACCGGCGACGTGCGCATCACGATCACCGATATCACGGGCCGAGTGGTTCGCACCATCACGGGCACGAAAGACGCCGGCATTAACCGCGTGCTGTGGAACTTGGCCCCCACGCCAACGGGCGATGCGCTGGGTGGTCGCGGTGGCGGTGGTGGCGGTGGCGGTGGTGGTGGTATTGTTGTTCAGACCGTCCCTCCGGGGATGTACAACGTGACGCTGCAAGTGGGCGGGGTCACGATGGCCAAGACCGTGCAGGTGCTTGAGGACCGGTGGATGGAAGAGCGGTAGACCACCGGCAAACGGAAGCCGAACGGGTACTGGCGGGTGAAATTGCCACCGCCAAGGCCGTGGGTTATTCCATCATGAATAATCTGACGGTCAAGAAATAAGTCTGCGGCGTGGCCGCTGCGCGCGGGGTCGTTAGTCCCACAAGCGATCGACGCGCGCGCAGCGCGCAATCTCGGCGTCTCTCGTCATGAGAGGTACGTCGAGGGTTTGCGCAGTTGCCGCGATGAGCCGGTCACCGCGCTCTGGAATGTCGAACAGGTTGTGCGAAGCCCGTACGATCTCCGTGTTGAGATCAACAACGATGTAGCGTCGACTGTCTACCAACGCCCGCAGCCACTGCTCGAACGACGAGGCCAGTCGGACGCGCCCCAAATGGTGCTGCTCGCTGATTTCGACTAGTACGAGGGTCGGAACGTATATGACCGCCTGAAAGGCGTCGGTACGCGTGAAGTGGGAGCGCGCGGCGCGGCCCAGGCGCCGACTCTGACCGCTGCAGTGCCAGATGAGCGCGTGCGTATCGGTCACAGCCAGCGGGCTCGGCACCGGACCATAACGCGCCGCTTTCGATTCCCTGACGGACCGCCGCGTCGAGGTCTGTGACTGCGCGCGCGCCACGCGTCAGAGTCCCTCGAACTTTCGCGCGCTTCGCACCGCCGCGTCAGATCGTGCGGCGGCCAGCGCCGTTGACGCGTCCCCCACTACCGTCATGGAACCCGCCAGGCGAAACGCCGGTGACGGCGACGTGCCACCGTCGAGGAGCGACGACACCAGCGCCTCAAGCTGGCGCACATAGTCGCGATAGGCCTCGCTTACCAGCATTGCGCGGCCCACCAAGTCTTTGTGCTCTACCAGCACGAGCTCGGACGGGTCGGCGATGACCTTACCGAGCAAAGTGAAAAACTGCTGCCGGGCTTCGGTGGCGGTGATGATAGTCGTGCGCTCACGATGAGCGCCAATACCAGCTCCCCGACCAACGGTCAACGCGTTCGCCACCATCGTGTCCTCTGATGTACAGGTGTACGTACAGGTGTACGGCGCAAGCTACCACTGGCGTCAGGGCACGGCAAGCGCAACCGGCGCAGCGTCAGAATCGATAGATCGCGGCGATCCCGCTGTCGGTGGGCATGCGGTCGACCGGTACGACCACAACGCGCCCTCCCATCTTGACGGCCAACTCCGCCATATCATCAAGCACGTCGTCGACATCACGCACTGACACGTCGGCGAGCGTGATCTCGCCCGTGCTGGCGTCAATGCGACCGGGAATGACGCGATCTGCCTCGACCAGCAGCGTCGCGACCCGTCCGCCAATGATCGCCGTTCCTATGTCGGTCAGATCATCGCGGCCGAGCTCGTGCGCCCGTGCGCTGCCGAATTCGTCGATGATGGCGTCGAGTCGTGCGAGGTAGTGCGGCTCGATGACCTTCCAGGCGCGGTCGCGCAGCTCATCACTGGAAACGGCGTCGGGGTGTACGTCAATACCGTCGGGCAACAGCTGGTTGTTGTGGCTGACCTGGTGGAATCGGCGGCGATGCTCAGGGAGCGTGGCGAGTATCAACGGCAACGCCGTCGGCTTCGAATGATGCTCGTTTATGGCGCGATCGACCGCGCGGAAAAACCGCTCGGCGTCGTGGTCGATTTCCAACTCTTTTTCGACGTGACCGTGGTGCATGGCTGAATGGGATCCGCCGACGCCGCCGTACGACCCGACCGTCTGATGTGACTCGGTCACCAGCTCACCCAACGCGTCGGTCATCGTGCGCGGAACCAACGGCGCCGGCTCGATCTCGTCGAGCGCATACTGATTGCCCTCGAACAGTCGGATACGATGGCGATTGACGCCGAGCACCTGATACCGATCGGCCGTCTGGCGAAGTCGCATCAAGGGCTTGGTGTGAAACGTGTCGGCCACCACCGCCAACTCAGCGACCGGTCGCTGCAGTTTGAAGACGCGGAAGGTGTCCTTGCCGCCGAGCACGGCGAGACCCTCGCGCGAGTGCGTCCAGAAATCGTGATCGGCCGCGATCGCGAGGAACGGCTCAAGGAGCACCGCCGCGTCGCTCGCGGGCATTCGTTGGAGCAACGAGGCCTCGAGCGTCTTCACCAGGTTCCTGAAACGAATCGGATCCTGCTGATTTTCCGGATGATGTCGGTGCGTCGGCTGGTACAGTGAGAGGCAGGGAGGCTCGCAGGCATCGAGTGTGCCAACGGCAAGATCCGTCTCGGGTATTTCCACTTAGCGCTCCTATTTGCAATGACAAACGATGTCGCCGGTTGCCCATCAAGCGGTCAATTGATCGAGGGCAGCCTCGAACCACTGATACGCCGCAAGGAGGTGCAAGATCCACCGCCCGGAACGCCCCACCGTATGGCCTCCGCTGCATATTGTGCAGCATGAGAGTGCCACTGTTCATTCGACACGCGGTATCCTTGCCGATCCGACAGATCCCTGTCCGTATCCGGTCGGGTCCGAATCGGGGTCGGAGATGGAGCATTGCCGCCAGCGGACAGGGCATTGGCGCTGGCCAGTACGAGCAAGACCGGTTTGACGCCCTTGCCGCCCTCATTCAGCCACAGGACGTGTTGTGGGATGTCGGCGCGAACCACGGATATGCGTCGCTGGTGGCCTCGGGACTGATTAGCGCGTTGTCGGGAGGGGTTCACGCGTTTGAGCCCGCCGAATACAACCGGTGGTATTTGCGAAGGCACCTCTCGTGGAACGCGGCGGCGCACGTCGTGGTGCAGCCGTTCGCGCTCGCCGACTATGTCGGTACGTCGACCTTCGGTGGGAGAGGGTCGTCGGCCGGATTCGCTCTGGGAAAAGGGAAAGAGGAAGTTCGGGTCACCACGGTGTCGCGATTGGTGGCGGACGGTATGCGCGCACCGAGTTTTCTGAAGGCCGATGTCGAGGGCGCAGAATTGTTGATGTTGAAAGGCGCCGTCGATTTTTTAACCACGGCGACGGCCGTCGGCACATTGCCACTGATGCTGATCTCGGTGCATTCGCCGACGCTCTTTCGCGACTGTCGGGAGCTGCTGCTGTCGTTCGGCTATGCGGTGCATGCCTCCCACACACTCGACGCCGGTACCGGGTGGGATACGGACCCCGACCTGCTGGCGATCCCTCCTGGCCGCGATGTGTCCGCATCGTTGCGCCTGCCATGGTTTGCTCGAGCACCGCGCTAACAAGACCCACCTCCCTTCGGAAACAGCAACTGCGCCATCAGGGCAAAATCGCAATATGCGATCGGCCAAACGTCTAGCGGATCGCTGTGGCGTTTTCGCCCTGGTAGCGTAGTTGCATGGACCAAGGTTGCGTCGCCTGCCCGACCGTCCTATGCTTGCCATCCGGACTTCCCGTGTTCTCAACTCGACCCCGTCTCGCAGGATGGGCACCGTGGCGCATGTAGCGATTGCCAGCGACCTGAATGGCACACTCTTCACCATCGATCACAACGGCGAGCTGTTCCGCAATCGCCATGAGCGCGACGATGGTAGCGGGGCCTTGCGGCATCCGGGCCTGGGCGTACGCGTGGGCTCCGGCTGGAATGGCGTACGGCACCTCGCGGCCGTTCACCTTGGCGACAAGGTAATGTTGGCCGGCGTCGGGGCCGCTGGCGAGCTCGTGACCGCGCACGCGCCCGTCATGAGTACCGACGAGTGGAGTCTGGTCGCACCGCCGCAGTCGGCGTCAACAGCCCCGATGGCGAAGAAAGCGAAAGTCGGGGCGCCGCCGAAACTGCGCCGCGTCTTTCCGGGCTCCGGCGGGGTGCTGTACTTGGTCACCGAGGCGGGCGCATTGATGCGTCAGCGGTTCGGGAACACCAGCGCGGCGGGCGCGGCGGGCGCGGCGGGCGCGGCGGGCGCGGCGGGCGCGGCGGCGAAGAAGCCCGGCAAGCGTAAGCTCATCGAGGCTGATGGTTGGGCCGATGGATTGGCGCTGTTCACCAACGGCGACGGCGTGTTTTTTGACGTGACGATAAATGGCACGCTGCGATACCAGACCATTAAAGGTGCAAAGGGTCGGCCACGCAACGACCAATGGGTCACGCTGGCGCGTGCGTGGTCGAGGTATCAAGGCGTGTTCAGTGCGGGTCGGCGCGGTATCTACGCCATTAGCGGAGAAGGCGCGCTTGAGTTGCGACCGTTTACCGTGGCGCGCTCTGGCCGCGTGCAACTGGAGCCTCGTCGTTCCGCGCAGGTGGTGGGAAGCGGATTGTTTCCGTGGGGAGGGCTCGCCGCCGATATCGAAGGATATTGCTGGCCACTTTCGCACACCGCCGGCGGCACGGTTGACGTCAAGATTGGAACGCGTTTGAGCAATCCCCCTGATGGCGTTCCGATGGCCGTTGTCGACCCTGCCTACTACTCCGTGGAGGTCAGACGTCTGCGCCGCATGCATGATGGCATAGAGGCCGTGTACGACGACATCATGCCCACGTCGTTCGACGGGCAAACGTTTACCGCCGCCCGAGGCCACTTACCATCCGACTGGCTCACGAATGGCGCCGGATGGACTCAAGGATTCAGTGTGAACATCCCCGACCTGCCGCCCGATGATCCGGGCCACTGGCGTTCTGGCGTGTACGCGGCGCGTTGCACCGACACAAGCGGTCGCGATTTTTACGTCTCGTTCATCGTCCGACCCAAAGCGCCACGTAGTCCGTTTGCGGTGATCGCCAACACAAACACGTGGAACGCGTACAATAGTTGGGGTGGTTTTGGAAAGTACACACACACCTACCCCGTACCGACCGCGCTGCCGTTTCTGCGGCCTCACCCGGGGCTCACTCCGGACGTAGCGCAGGTCGCACCCGGGCTCACACTATATGGGCCATCCGTACTGACAAACTCCTGTCATCTGCTGCGCGCCGAGCTGTGGGTGCTGGGGTGGCTGGAAGATCTGGGTCCCCACTACGCGTATGACATGTACACCGATCAGGATCTGCACGCCGGCATCGCCGGGATCGGTGATGGTGCGGCGACACGATACAAAGGGTTGATCCTCAATACACATCCGGAATACTGGACACGCGCGATGTACGATCATGTGAAGGCGTATCGCGATCAGGGTGGCAGCATCGTGTATCTCGGCGGCAACGGGATCTACGAAGAGGTCGTCCCAAGCGGAGACGACAAGCACATGGGGATTTTTCACGGACTCGACCGCAGCCGATTCCCGGCGACCTGTACGAACGAACAGCTTCGACTGTATTGCCTGATGCGATCCCCGTACGTCAACCGCCCCGAGCACGCGCTGCTTGGCGTCGGTTTTCAGAATTGCGAACAGGCCGCCGTGGAAGGCCAGCCGTATCTCCTGCAGCAGGAACCTGGTGCGGAGGGATCGAATCCCGTGCTCAGCGGCGTGACTCTGCACAAGGGCGACCAGATCGGCGCCACGAGTGTTGACGTCGACCCGCCGGTCGCGGGAAGCACTGTCATCAAGACGTATCATGTCGACGGATGGGAGGTGGATCAGCGCGGAGCCGGTACGCCCCCCAACGCGTACGGACCGGCGGCACTCCTTGCCTTGGGGGGCGATGCCGCGTTCAGCGGCGAAATGCTGTGTTTCGACACCGAGGCCGGCGGCATCGTGCTGGCTGGATCGTCACTCAACTTTGGTGGTTCCCTCGTAGCGGACGCGAATCTGCAACGCATCGTGCAGAATGCGCTCGACCAGTGCCTGACGCGCTAGCGGTCCCGTGCTGACGGACGAGGACCGCCTGCGGGTTGCGCTCGCGGACCGCTACGCGGTTCTCGGTGTGTTGGGCGCAGGTGGCATGGCCACGGTGTATCGAGCGACCGATCTCAAGCACAACCGCACGGTGGCGATCAAAGTGCTGCGGTCCGAGTTGTCCGTTTCACTTGGTACGGACCGCTTTCTGCGCGAGATCCAGATCGCGGCGCGACTGCAGCATCCCCGCATCGTCCCGCTGTACGATTCCGGCAGCGCCGACGGCTTCTTGTACTTCGTGATGCCGTTAATCGACGGCGAATCGCTGCGTCATCGACTCGGCCGCGAGAAGAGACTCTCACTCGACGACGCCCTCCGAATCACCCGCGACGTCGCATCGGCGCTGGCCTACGCCCATGCGCACGGCATCGTGCACCGCGACATCAAGCCCGACAACATCATGCTGAGCGGCGGCGAGGCGGTCGTCGCCGACTTCGGTATTGCGCGAGCGCTCGACGCGGCCGGAGGCACCGGCATGACCATGACCGGCGTGGCCATCGGGACACCGGTCTACATGAGTCCCGAGCAAGTCGCGGGGGCGTCGGGAATTGACGGGCGCAGTGATATCTACAGCCTGGGGTGCGTGCTGTATGAGATGATCGCCGGACAGCCGCCGTATGCGGGGCCGACGGCCGAGAGCGTGTTGCTGCAGCATTTGGGGGCGGCCGTCCCGCGGGTCACGGTCATACGGGCAACCGCGACACCGGCGATTGAACGCGCCATTGCCCGCGCGCTCGCCAAGACGCCAGCCGATCGGTTCGCGACCGCAACGGAATTTGCCGACGCGTTGTCGGCACCAGACGCGCCGACTCCGCACGGCGGCGCCTGGCGATGGCGCTCCAGGCGGGCCGCGTTCGTCGTCGCCGCATTGCTCGCGGTCGTGACGATCACGGCGCTGCTGCAGCGACGCAATCGCGTCATCACCGACAGCGCGCTGATCGCGGTCCTGCCATTCCGTGTGTCCGGCGATTCGAGTTTCGCCTTTCTGCGCGAGGGTATGGTCGACTTGCTCACCACGCAGCTCGGTTCAGCCCGCGGGACACGACCCGTCGACTCTCGCACCGTGCTCGCCGCATGGCATCGCGCGGTGCGCGTCGGCGTCGATCCGTCAACGCGAGAGCTCCGAAAGCTCGCCGCCAGTATGGGCAGCGGTCGTTTGGTGCTGGGCGAGATTGTGGGCAGCCGCGTTGGCGTTTCCATTAACGCTCGCATTCTGGATGTAAATGGCGATCAGCTCACCGAGGCGGCAGTGAAAGGGTCAGCCGACAGCCTCTTCGTGTTGGTCGACCGACTCACGTC
>JANLVM010000880.1:0-7185 GCA_031364015.1 Gemmatimonadaceae bacterium | reverse complement strand
CTGATCGGGTTTCTGGGATTCGGCGTTTGGGCGCACCACATGTTCTCGGTGGGCATGGGACCGATTGCTGATGCGGTCTTTGCACTCACCACGATGCTGATCGCCATCCCCACCGGTGTGAAGATCTTCAACTGGATCGCTACCATGTGGGGCGGCCAGATTCGTTTCACCGTGGCGATGAAGTTCGCCGTTGCGCTGGTCGGTCTGTTTACGATTGGCGGAATCTCCGGCGTTATGCACTCCTCGCCGCCGGCCGATCTTCAGCAGACCGACACATACTTCGTCGTCGCTCATTTTCACTATGTACTGTTCGGCGGCTCGATGTTCGGCCTGTTTGCCGGGCTGTACTACTACTTCCCGAAGTTCACCGGCCGATTCCTCTCGGAAAAGGCTGGCGAATGGCACTTCTGGCTGACGTTCGTCGGCATGAACCTGACGTTCTTCCCCATGCATTTCGCCGGTTTGCTGGGCATGCCTCGCCGGGTCTACCAGTATGATGCCGGACAGGGACTCGAGCTGTTCAACCTGCTGTCCACCGCCGGTACCGTGTTGTTGATGCTGGGTACGGCCTTCCTCGTGGTGAACCTCTGGAAGAGCTGGCGCCACGGGGAACACGCGTCGTCCAATCCGTGGGGTGCGTCCACCCTGGAATGGTCCATCCCCTCGCCGCCGCCCGAATACAACTTCGCCGAGTTGCCTCAGGTGAAGTCGCGCTATCCGCTGTGGGACGTGAAGGGTGGTGAGAAGCTGGTGCACGAGACGACCTATGCGGAAGAAAAAGATCGACACGTTCCAACCGCAAAAGAGTTGGGAATCGTGCTGCCAAATCCCAGCATCTGGCCGCTCGTTATGGCCATGGGATTGATGGTGATGTTTAGCGGCCTGCTGTTCATGGATACGAAACCCACGTTGGCGATTGCCATCATGCTGATCGGCACGGTCTGCTGGATTGGCACACTTTACAAATGGCTGCTCACGCCGCTTGAGGATCACCACTAATATGTCCGCCTCACCGGCACCAACCTCCGCGCACGGCGACAGCCATGCGCACGGCGACAGCCACACGCACGGCGGCGGTCACTATACATCGCTGGGCCTCGACAATCGCAAGGTGGCGATTTGGACCTTCATCGGGTCCGAGTGCATGCTCTTTGCGTCGCTCATCTCGACGTACCTGATCTACAAGGGACGCAGTCTCGAAGGCCCGTACCCGCACGCGTCATGGACCAATCCGATGACCGGCGAGGTGTTCCCGCCCATCTTGAACATTCCGGTCACCTCCGTCTCGGCCGGTGTGCTGTTGCTGTCGTCGTTGACCATGGTATTGGCGCTCTCGGCGGTGCAGAATCGCCGTGTTCCCAAAGTGACGAAGGGCGATCGTATCCTCGGTTCGTCCAAGCTGTGGTTGTGGGCAACGTGTTTGCTGGGCACCGGGTTTCTGGGCGTGCAGGCCTATGAGTTCACGTCGTTCGTGCACGAAGGATTGTCCATTCGCACGAATTTGTTTGGGTCGAGCTTCTTCACGCTGACGGGTTTTCACGGTGCGCACGTCACGGCCGGCGTGATCTGGTTGTTTACCCTGCTCGCCATCGACTACAAACGCGGCCTGGAACCCCAGGACTCCTTGATCGTCGATATCGCCGCGCTGTACTGGCACTTCGTTGACGTGGTCTGGATCGCGATCTTCACGCTCGTTTACCTGATACAATAGAGTCCCGACATGGCTGACCACGCAGAGGCCGCTGGCCACGCGCACGAAGAACATCCGACCTGGTCGACGTACTGGAAGGTCGCGGTTTTTCTGACGATCATCACCGTGGTCGAAGTGTGGGCGTACTACATTCCGGCCGTCGTGAAAAGTGCGTTCTTTGTTCCGGCGTTGCTGATCATGTCGGCCGTCAAGTTCTACACGGTGGTCATGTACTACATGCATCTCAAGTACGACCATAAGATCTTCCGCGCGCTCTTCACGGGTCCGCTGATGATCGCCGCGCTCACGTTGGTCGGATTGCTTTTTCTGTTTTCCAAGCTCGCTATCAGGATCGGCTTGCTGGCGTAGCGATCGCTTCACCGGATTGCCTGGACTGAATGTTCGCACTCCTTCTTCACCCCTCTGCGCAGCTGTCCTGGACCCAGTTCACGGTCCATCCAAGTACCGCGATTGGGATCTCGGCCCTCGGATTGGCGTACGCCTGGCGTGCGCGCCGAGGGCCGTCGTCGTTGGATCGCTATCCAACGACCGTCGCCCATACGGACCACGCCTCGTCGGCAGAGCGGGATGCGGCGATGCGTCCGGCGGGGCCCAGCGCCGGTCAGCGCGTCAGTTTTTTCGCATCGTTACTGCTGCTGTTCCTCACCCTGAACGGTCCGCTGCACGATCTAAGCGACTTTTACCTGTTCAGTGCGCATATGGTGCAGCATCTGATCATGACCCTCATGGTCCCGCCGTTGATGATCCTCGGGACGCCCGGATGGATGCTGCGACCGTTGCTGCGCCGCCGCGGCGTGTTTCCGGTGGCGCGCGCGGTCACCAGTGTCGTGGCCTGCTATGCGCTGTTCAATGTCGTGTTGTCGTTCTGGCACTTGCCGCCCATGTACAACCTCGCCTTGCGCTACCACTCGTTGCATATCGTCCAGCACATGATGTTTCTGGTGGTCGCCGTGCTGATGTGGTGGCCGCTCACCTCGCCGCTCCCGGAACTGCCGCGGGCCGCGTATCCGGCGCAGATGCTGTACTGCTTTCTGATGGCCATCCCGATGTCGGTGATTGCGATTTACATCGTGATGGCCGATGCGACGCTGTACCCGGCCTACGCAACCGCGCCGCGCGTGATGGGTATTTCACCGATGGTGGATCAGCAGGCTGGTGGCCTGATCATGTGGATTCCCAGCGGGATTTTTTTCTACTCGGTGATGACCGTGGTGTTTTTCAAATGGGTCGGCCGCGGCGAAGACAATCAGGCGAGCGCGCAAGTTGGGTGGGTGGCGCCCACGACATGAGGTCGCGGTGACTCGAGCGCCCAAGAAGGGGAAGCGGCCTGGATCGGGCTCGGCGGCAAAGCGCACGGCCACCGCCGTGGAGAAGAAGTTCGGACCCGCCGCACGAAAGGCCGCCGAACGTGGGGGGCGAAAACCCACGACGTGGGCGCAACCGGGTCGGAACGCCCTGCGTGATGTGGCGCGAACCGATCAGTCGGTCAGTGACGCACCGTCAGACAACCTGGACATCGCGATCTCGCGCTCGCTTGAAGCGTCTGCCTCGGACGTATTCCGCGCGTTCAACGATCCGACACGGCGTACATGGAGTCCGGTGCGCGACTTCGTGGTACGCACTACCATCGCGCCACGACTATTACGCATCGGAATGCGCGACGGCACGCTGGTCACGGTCACCATCGCACGCAAAGGCAATTCACGCTGCGCAGTCACTGTCGAGCAGAGCAATCTGCCCGACGAGCGTGCAGCGGAACAGGCACAAGGAATGTGGCGCGAAGCCCTCGCGCGGCTCGCGGATCTGCTGGCGGAGTAGCGCCTTTGTCTCGACCACCCCGTCCCCTCGTCTCATGAACGGTCCTCTCTCCTCTCTCGCGCGTGCCGCCAGGTGCTGCGCGCCGTTCTCCGTGCTCGCACTCCTCGCGTGCGGCGGTGAATCGCAGAATGCCAAGCGTGGAAAGATCGCCGATGGTCCCGCCAGGACCGCCAGCTGCAATCGCGGCGACACCACGGCGACCTACCTGGCGTTTCGTGAGTACATCAAGACCACCGTACCCACGCCGCAGCGCTTTCTCACGGCGGCGGGGACAGACTCGGCGGCTCCCGACGACGGCTTTCGCGCCATGCAGGACAAAGGACCCAGCTACTTCTACGGTGGCGACAGTGTGGCGAAGCGAAAGATTCGCGAGAAGCTGGCGTCGGTAGGACCATACGCGTCGTTATTGATCGTCCATCGCGGCACGGTGACATCGGCGACCGGCGACACGCTCACGGTGCGTTTAGGTGGTCACTACATTGGCGGAACCCTCGACGGTCAGGGTGCTGTGAGTAAGACGATCGTGGTGGTGTGTGTCGACGCGTGGAAGGTTGCCAGTACGACGGACAAACCGATTTCGTGACCACTTTCGTGACCACGCGCGAGCGTCTCCTCGCACTGGATGTATTCCGCGGCATGACGGTGGCCGGCATGTTGCTCGTCAACAATCCCGGAACCTGGAGCGCGATTTATCCGCCGCTGGAGCACGCCCCGTGGAATGGATGGACGCCGACCGATCTGATCTTTCCGTTTTTTCTGTTCATCGTCGGTATTACCACGGAGTTGTCATTGCGCGCGCGACGCGAACGCGGCGACGACGACGGCGCCATTCTCAAACAGGTGCTACGCCGCGCATCGCTGATTTTTCTCTGCGGCCTCACCCTGTCCGCGTTCCCGTTCTTCACCTGGGTGCCGATCCCCGCGCTCCCCGATGCATCGTTGTTCGATCGGGTTGTTCATCGCATGGAGCACCTGCGAATTCTCGGCGTGCTGCAACGCATCGCCCTGGCGTATCTCTTCGGCGCGCTCCTGACACTTCGCACGAGCTGGAAGCAGCAGGTCGGTATCGTGGCGTGCTTGCTCGTGGGGTACTGGGCGCTGATGACACTGGTCCCTGTGCCTGACACGGGCGTTCCCGGTCGTTTCGTACTGGACAAACCGGAGCAACTGCTGAGTGCGTGGGTCGACCGCACGGTATTGGGAGTCGACCACTTGTGGGCTGGCTCCAGGACATGGGATCCGGAGGGATTGCTCAGCACCATTCCGGCGATCGGCACGATGATACTGGGGACGTTTGCCGGACGTTGGATTGGGGACCACAGTCGCACGCTGGCAGAGCGTCTTGCCGCGCTCTTCGCGGTGGGCGCGCTCTTGGCGATGGCTGGCTTGGTGTGGAATTGGTCGTTCCCGATCAACAAGAGCATCTGGTCAAGCTCCTACGTGCTCTTCACCGCGGGAATGGGAGCAATGTCCCTGGCCACCTGTCTCTGGTTGATCGACGTATGCCAGTTGCGACGCTGGACGTTTCCGTTCGTCGTATATGGGATGAACCCGATGCTGGCGTTCCTTGGATCGGGGTTGATGGCGCGACTAACTGTTTCCGTGCTCACGGTAGATGCGGGCGACGGAACCCGCTCCTCCGTTCAGGGTTTGCTGTTTAACAGGATGTTCGCGTCATGGCTCCCCCTGCGGGAAGCCTCCTTCGCCTACGCCGTAAGCTTTGTCGCGCTGTGGTTTCTGATTCTCTGGGCGGCATGGAAGCGAGGATTTGTTCTCAAGATCTGAGGCGACACTGAGCGGCGACAACGCGCTCGGATCGATCGCCTGCACACGCGCCACCGCTTCAACTCACGTTTCGTCCGTGCAAAAACTCCGCACTCTGCCAAGTCTACGCGTTCTCGTAGCGCTCGCCGTGCTGATCGCTATCGACGGCGGTGCGCTGAACGCATCGGCACGCGGCGCGTCCACGAGCGAGACGGCCGCGATGCTCGGCGAAGCCGCTGCGCAGAGTACGCGGCAAAAGCGGCAACCCAAGCGCACCACGTCGCGCAGTACGAAGCCGAGCCCGAAGCGACCGGTTCGCACGCCGGTCGTTGCGGCATTGCGATTCTCTACGCCGCGCAACGCGTCGGCGCTGTCAAACGATCTGCGAACGCTGCTCGACAGCCGAACACGCAACGGGACGTGGGGCGCGATGGTGGTCAGTCTCACCCGTGGCGACACGCTTTTCGGGCGCAACGCCGACCTGCGACTCGTGCCCGCGTCAACGATGAAGCTGTTCACTGCAGCGATCGCGTTCGAGCGCCTCGGACCCGATCACACCTTCTCCACCGACGTCTTGCGTGATGGTCCGTTGGAAGTGGGGGGCATTGTACGCGGAAATCTGATTCTTCGAGGTGACGGCGATCCGTCCATGTCGCCACGGTTCGTTCGAGGAGGGCCCGATGCAGCGATGTTGCTGCTGGCGCAGTTCGCGGCCGGCGCCGGCATCAAACACGTCACCGGCAACCTCGTAGCCGACGCCTCGGCATTCGAGTCACGTCGCATTCCTGAAGGGTGGCTCGCGCGATACGCCGGGTCGGCCTACGCGGCACCCTTCTCGGCGCTATCGCTTAACGAGAACATCGTCATCGTTGGCGTGACCCCGGGCGTATCGGGTGGCGGCGTGTCGGTGGCCCTCGAGCCAGCGACGCGAGGCATGACCGTAACCAGTACAGCGCGCACCGTCGCGGGCACCGGGGCGCGCCTGAGTATTCGGCGACTCGGCGACGATCGCGTGATGGTGTCGGGAACGATCGGTTCTCGCGCGGGCACTCGGCGCTACCAACTGGTGGTTGGTGACCCGGCGACTTTCACGACCGGGGCATTTCGCGCCGCATTGGAGACACAAGGCATCATCGTGGATGGCGACATCACGGTCGGTCGCACGCCCACTACCGCTATCGTGGTCACCAGTCTGCCGTCGCCCTCGCTGGCTCGATTGGTGTCGACGATGAATCGCGAAAGCATCAATCTGTTCGCCGAATTGATCTGGCGTCACGCGGCGCGAGGTGCGGATCGTTCAGCCATTGGATCGGCCGAGAATGCCAATACCACGTTGCAGGAATTTCTGGTGAACACGGTGGGCACCGCATCGGCCGCAGTCACAGCGACCGACGGAAGCGGCCTGTCTGTACTCGATCGCGTGACGCCGCGATCGATGATTCAGCTCCTGGCGCATGCGCACAAGGCGTCGTGGGCGAGTGCGTTCCATGCATCGTTGCCGGTCGCCGGTGAGTCGGAGCTGCTGCGGCATCGTATGCGTACCACGCCAGCCCAAGGCAACCTGCACGCGAAGACCGGCACGACCAACGACGTGATCGGTTTGTCGGGATACGTGACCGCCGAGAACGGCGAGATCCTGGCGTTCGCGTTCCTTTACAATGGCAAAGATCGCTGGCGCGCGCGCGAGTCCATCGACGCGATGGGACCGACGATGGCGGCATTCTGGCGGGACTAAAGCTAGACCTAAAACGCAATACAGTTCAGTTTATGTAAATGTGTTAGATCAGCGGTTCACTCCTTGCAGGGAAGAGGTAGGAGTTGAACGTCATCCGGGCAGCAGGGAGCAGGAACAGATCCAGGAGTGGAGGGGAACAGGGGTGCCATTCGACTTT
>JANLVM010000795.1:0-2063 GCA_031364015.1 Gemmatimonadaceae bacterium | reverse complement strand
GAAAGTAGTAGTCTCCAAATTCCGGCACCGTGACAACGCCGGGCCCGAAGCCGATTAGTAGATGCGCTCGAGCCTGGTGACCAACTCCGTGAGCACGAAACTGCATTTCGCTGGTGATGATGTTGGAGTGCGCAACCTCGTCATCGTCGACAAGACGAATCTCGATCTTGTGGTCAGCTCCCTCGGCTATACTCGCCTCGAATGCCGCGACGAGATAGAAAGGTGGAAAAGGAATTGGTGCATGCCCGCCTGCAGCCCAGACGATGTCGAACACGCCAACAATCGTGAGTTTCCCACCGCCATCGACTCCGGCGTAGTCGGCGCTGTGTGCAAAGAGGAGTTCCATTCGAATCTCGGCTGATGCGAACCTGATGCTATTTTCAGGAATCTAATCGCGGACATTTCGGCCAACTAACGCCAGTTGAATTGCGTGTCCTCAGAGCGATGATCACAGACGACTGACCAGTGAGCGGATGATGCGAAAGGAGCTGTTCGACGAGCTGGTCGAAAGCGTGAAGGAGATGAACGCTATTCAGGCTGGTCGACTGAAGCCCTCACGTCTCACGCGGGCGCGCGATCTCGTGAATGCCGACTCGGCCGACGTCGCGGCACTTCGGGCGCGTTTCAAGTTGAGTCAGGCGAAGTTCGCGGCGTTGCTTGGTATCAGTGTCGATACGCTGCAGAACTGGGAGCAAGGTCGTCGCCAGCCGGAAGGGCCGGCGAAGGTATTGCTGCGCGTGGCGGCAGCACGCCCCGACGTGCTGCTCAGCCGGGCAGTATCGAGCCACTTGTGAGACGAATTGCGCAAACAGCCGTAGTAGAGATTGAACGCATCGACGTACACGAACGTTTTCATGACCCCCCCGGGTAAAAGCAAAGGCCGCCTTTCGGCGCGTGGGCAACACTCTTGTCCCAGCCCGGCTGGGCACCGAACATCTTCGTCATCACGGTCAGCGCGTCGTTGCGCGGAGGCTTCTGCATCCTGCGCGATGCCATTGAATTGCTACAGAAGCTGAACGCCAGTTGACCGTCGCGCAGTGGTGCGGACGTGGGCCGTCGCGAACGTGCCCCTCTGTCGCGAGACGCTGTAGCGCCGCCGCGATCTTGATAGCTGCCGAAAGACTCTGCGTTCTTCCCGGACCCGTCATCGTGAGGAGCCACGCGTCGAAGGGCACGTAACCGTCGAGATCCTGGTAGCGACGAATATCGCAGGAGGGCATCGCGCGTCATGGTCGAAGTGGGAGGTCTTGCACCATCGAGTGATCGTTCGTCGAGCGCCCTCACGAATGGAATCACCTGAATTCGTCCATGCTGTACCACATTCACGCAGCACCGACTGCACACCAGGCGAATTGCCGCTGGAGGAGTTTCTGATCCCGATGGATCACGAGGTGCCGCGTGGCCCACAAACCCAGTTCACCTTCACGCCCTATTTCGAGCGCGAAGTCCTTCGCAAGCGGTCCTAGCCTGAATCGAGAGTGGTGCGTCGCGGTTGTCCTCAATCCGCGCCGAGTTGAACTGCAGCCCGACGGGCGGTATTGATTCTGGGGCGACGTGCCCGCCCTCGGCGATCGAGTCCTGCGGGTCGTCACGCTGGCTGATCGCCGGACCATCCACAACGCATTCCCCGACCGCCGATTCTTGCCATGAAACTCAACTACTATCCTGAGACAGACTCGCTCTATATCGATCTGTCAGAGCGCGATAGCGTGGAGAGTCGCGAAGTCGCGGACGGCGTGGTGCTGGACTACGACGCGGTCGGCAATTTAGTCGGCCTCGACATCGATCACGCGAGTGACAAGGTCCAGTTGGGACGACTCGTGCTACACGGTATAACCGGCGAGATCGAACGAACGGTGGCGTAGTCGGTCCGCCGGACGGCAGACAAGGCGAAAGGATCTGTTTGACGAACTCGTGGAAAGCGTGAAAGAGATGAAAGCGATCCAGGCGGGTCGTCGGAAGCCAGCTCGGGTGACGAACGCGAAGGATCTGCTCGGTGACACACCCGATGTGGCGCAGCTCCGGGAATCGTTCAAGCTCACTCAAGCGAAGTTTGCTGCTCT
>JANLVM010000778.1:0-1657 GCA_031364015.1 Gemmatimonadaceae bacterium | reverse complement strand
GACGTGCCAAAGGCCGGCGGAGCGCCAGGCGTCGAAGAGACAGCCCCTCCGGTCGCGACTGCTGACTGTTCATTGCCACTGCACGCGGCGGCTATTCCGGCCAGTGCAATCGGCGCCGTGATCAAAAACTCGCGTCGCGTGTTCATGTGTATTGCTCCCGTGGTTGCATCAATCTTGGCTCCAAGTGCACGCGGTGATCAGGTGACGAGCAATCCGCCCCACGTTGCCGGGTCGACATCCTCAATCGTTTGCGTCAGTGTCCACGCGTGGCCAGCCGGATCGCGCACCTGCGCCTGCCGTTCGCCATACGGCTGATCAGCCGGCGCGCTCAGACCCGTCGCACCATGCGCCAGCGCGCGCGCGTATGTCGCATCGATGTCACTGACACGCACCATCAGTGTTGCGGGCGGGCGTCCACCGGTCGCTGGAGAGGCCGTGGCATCCCAGGCGACGGCGACCACTGCGCCATTGCCGAGCGTAAGTTGCACGCGGTGGCCCGGAAGTCGCAATCGCTCACGGCAACCGAGCACGTCGTGAAGCCACGTGACCGCCGCGTCGAGATCCGGGTAGCTGCGGACAGGAATGAACGTCGCATCCGGGATCGATCGGTTGCTGCCAGGCGCCGATGCCGACCGCGGCGTCGCGGCGTCGTCACTCTCGACAGGCCGCGCCAGCAGCTGCTCCTCCTGCTTCGCCAGCACCATCCGCCAGGCTTCCGCGTGATGATCGCGCGCGGCCTCGGTCGTGAACCCCGCGTGCGTGAGTATGAGGTTCGTACCATCGGCATCTGGTGTGAACTGCACCATCAACGTCGTCTCTGCACCCGCAGTGCCGCGGGTCACCCACGTCAGCGCGACCATGGAGTCTTGAATGAGTTCGAGAAAGCGTCCGTAGTGCGGATGCCGACTCACCGTTCCGTCTTCGAGTCGTTGCGCCACCTCAAAGTGAAAGGGCACACCGACCACGGCCTGCATGCGAACGGATTCTGGCTCGGCAAACCACGTCCCCCATTCCGCCGTCCACGCCCGATAGAGGGTCGACGGCGAGAACGGCGAGCGGTGAACGACGGTGAGCGAAACGATGGGACTGCTGATCATGGTGCGGTTGGTCGCTACGCGCGTGCAGGTGCATCGGCGTTCTTGCGCAACATCCACCGATAGAGCGCAAACACGAGGGCGACAAACGCGGCGAGACCGAGCAGTTTGGCTGGCGCAAAGTCCGCGCCGACCAGCGCCATCGGTGCATCAATGGCGAATGCGACGATGAGTCCGGCGTTGAGCACACCAAAGAGGCTCTCGCCGACGATCAGTCCCGACGCGACCAGCGTGCCGAGCCGTTCAGCGCGAGCCGGTTCTTTCGCCTGCGTTGCGCGTTGGTTGTACCAACGCCCAACGATCGCACCCATGACGACCGCGAACGTCGCCGACATCGGCAGATAGATACCGAGCCCCACCGCGAGCGGCGGAAGACTTCCCTTCTTCGTCGCTTGCAGGAGCGCATTCACGAGAATCAAGCCGACGCCGACAAGACCACCGATGCCGATCATCTTCCAGTCGAGGTTCCCGCCAATCACACCCTGCGCGAGTGCCGAAATCAGTGTGGCCTGTGGCGCTGGAAGCGGATTCTGCGACACCACACCAATGTTGGGCGCGCCGGC
>JANLVM010000766.1:0-2882 GCA_031364015.1 Gemmatimonadaceae bacterium | reverse complement strand
ACCGCTGACCCGGGCAATTACGCCGGTGCTGCGCCGCTGGCCGGTTGTCGCCGGGGCCGCCGCGACGCTCGCAGTGATTGCAGCGGGAGGCGCGTGGGCGCTGCGCTCACGTGACAACCCGCTCGATGCTGGGCGCGTGCTCGTGGTGCCGTTCGAGATGCAGGGAAACGCGCCAGGCGTGACCGCGCTGCCGCTGCGGCTGGAGAGTGCCATCGTCCAGGGCCTCCAGCGCACGGGATTGGCGACGGTCACCGATTCACGCACCGCAGTGGCGGAAGCGTCCTTCGCGGACACTGCCGCGGCGAGCTTGGCTACTACGACCATTGCCCGAAGGCTCGCCCGCGACCTGGGCTCGGGCCTTGTGGTCGTTGGACGCGTCCTCGTGCTCGGCGACACGGTGCAGGTGGAATCCAAGCTGCTCGCGACCGCGAGTGGGACCGAAGTTGTTGCGATTCCCACGGAGTCCGGCCCCGCTGGTGGCTTGCCCTCGCTCATCGAGGCCGTGACGCAGCGCGTGATGGGCGCGCTTGCCATGCACCGCGATCCGCGCTGGGGGTCATTGCTCCCCGGGGCCCGCGCGCCAACCTACGCGGCCTATCGGGCCTTTCAGGAGGGCAATGATAGCTGGAACCGACGCGATTTCCGGTTGGCGGCCGATCGGTATCGTCGCGCCTTCGCTGTGGACACGATGTTTCTCGTCGCCGCCGTCCGCTACGGCTACGCGTTGTTCAACGTCCAGGAGTACGCCGCGGTGGACTCGTTAGGCACGGCGTTAGAGCCAAAGCGCTCGGTGCTCTCACCGTTCGAGACCCAGTACCTGAACCGGTTGCTGGCTTGGACGCGCGGTGATCAGCAGGCGTTCTACGCCGCCGCGCGTGAGATGGGCCGCATGGCGCCCCAGTCGAACTTCGCGCGTTACACTGCCGCACGCTCGGCGATAGTGGTCAATCGCATGACCGAAGCCAGAGACGGACTGCTCACCGTCGACAACGAAAGCTCCGACCTGGCTGGTATCGAGGGCGGTTATAGCGATCTGTGCAACGTTTCCCACCACCTCTCGGACTACGAAGCCGAGCTCAAGTGGGCGCGGGAATGGAGCGCGCACCCGCGCAATCAACAACCCTTGAACGCCCGGAGACGCGAGGCGCAAGCGCTGGTGGGCCTGGGGCGGGTGGAAGAGGTAGACGCGCTCTTCCCGCAGTTCCTTACGTCACGGCCCGAGGGCAACACGCGACCGATCACTTTCGCGATGGGGATCGTGGCCGAGATGCGGTGGCACGGCCACGACACGACGGCCCTGCGGTTGAGTCGCGTTGCGCTCGACCGGGTGGCCAGCGCGATGGTGCCTGGTGAGCGCGTGGTGTTCTTGTTCGCCGCAGGCGATACCGGTAAAGCGACGCTTCTTGCCGATTCTATGTATCGCGCCGATACCACGAGTGCGGTGGCACTGGGATGGATGGGCGCCCTGGCGGCGGTGCGGAAGGACGCCCCACGGGCGCGGGCCATTCTTCAGCAGATGGAACGCGGGGTCCCTCCTTATGATCGCGGTACGACCACCCGCGCTCGCGCCGAAATCCACGCGCTCCTCGGCGAGAAGGACCAGGCGGTACAGCTTCTGCAGCAGGCCTTCTCGGAAGGTGCGGCCTTTCAGGAGAATGGCTTCCACGCGCGTTTTGGCCTGGAGCCGCTGCGCGGCTTTGCGCCGTTCGAGGCTTTCGTCAAGCCGAAGTGACGTCGCGAGGATCTCGCCGTCCATCCGCATGTGGCGCCTGGTCAGGCAGACCCCAACACGCGTGCCATGCGCTACTTCTGTACTGGAATCAGCGCCTCGTACGAAACATACCCGTCACACCAGCGGCGCCGCCACGTCGCGGCGAATCGCGGCGGACATCGCGCTCGCGGTGGCGACGATCGGCGCAAACCGCACATGTGACCGGAGCGGCTCCAGAAATCGACAGTGCACCTCGATAAACGCGGCGGGACAAAAGCCCTTCTTCACCGCCGACTCCAGCACGTCGAGTGCCCGCTCCGTCTCGCCGCACATCGCGAACACCTCGGCGAAATGGAAGGTGATGTGGTTGTCGAACGGCGAGAGGTCGAGCGCGGACGCCAGCGCGAGCGCTTGCGCCGTGTCACCCTGCTGCGCGAGCACGAGTGCCTTCAGTTGAATCGTGTAAGGCACGTGTGGTCCCGCAGCAACCAGCCACGCGACCTCCCCGGCAGCGGCCGTGAGGTCGCCGAGTGTTGAGTACGCGTAGCCGAGGCACCAATGCGCGATAAGGTTGGTCGGATCGAGTTCGACCGCGCGTCGCAGTGGGTCAATCGATCCTGCGGTACCGCCATCGAACCACTGTACGGCGCCGACGGCCAACCAGGACATCCAACTCAACCGGTCCGTCGCCATCATGTGCGAGGCCGAGTCCTTCGCCGCGTCGAACAACCCCGACATGTTGAGGGCGTGGGTCATGTAGGACATCGAGTCGGCGTCATTCGGGTCGCGCGCAATCGCCTTCCGGAAGTCTGCGATGGCCGCGCGAAAGTCGCCGCGCTCGTATCTCGCCCCCGCGCGCACCGCGTAGCCGAACGGCGCGTCGGGCGCCATGGTCATCAACGCTTCGGCCTTCCGCTCTATCTCGTCAAGCGTCGCCGGATCTCCGAGTCCAGTTCTGAGCTGTGCAACCATGCCCCAGGCCCGCAGCCCCAGCAACGGCGCGCTCTCTCCTTCAATCGCGATCGCCTGCTCGAGCAAGGCCTGCCCACGTGCAGTGGCCACGCCATATCGCCGTAGTTCCTGTCGCGCTTCGAGGTAGAGTTCGAACGCGCGCACGTTCGTGATGGCGCGATGCGAAAGGCGGCGGTCCTCGTCGGACGTGAGTGTGATA
>JANLVM010000722.1:0-3330 GCA_031364015.1 Gemmatimonadaceae bacterium | reverse complement strand
CACCGACGGGCATACGGTGCAACTCGCCAATGGTGAGATCATTGCTTACGATGCGTTGTTGCTCGCGACGGGCGCAGAGCCTATTCGTCTTACCGTGCCTGGCGCAGATCTGCCTCACGTGCGCACGTTGCGCACACTGTCCGACAGTCTCGACATCGCCGAGCGCGCGACGCGTGCGAAACAAGCCGTGGTGATTGGCGCGAGCTTTATCGGTCTCGAAGTGGCAGCCGCGCTTCAAGCGCGCAATGTTGACGTACACGTGGTTGCGCGCGACGACGTTCCAATGACAAACATTCTCGGTCGTGAACTTGGCGTCTTCAAGCAAGCACTCCACGAGCGCCATGGTGTGACCTTCCATCTCGGCACAACCGTTTCACGGATCGACGCCGATCATGTGCATCTTGAGAACGGCGAAATCATCGCTGCCGATCTGGTGATTGTAGGAATCGGCGTGCGACCTGCCCTCGCACTCGCGACGCAAGCTGGCCTCGCGGTCGACGGCTCCATCACGAAGGCGGGCAATACGCATTGTCGACACGTCTTGGTGCAAGCCGCCTGGGCTTATCGCCTGCATCCGAAGATTGGCCCGGCACTCGCCGCGCGACAGCGCGGCCAGTCGCCCGCAGTCACGTTGCACGCGTGGAAGGCGCAATAGCGCTTCCACCCTGATGCACTCCCCGTTGAATGCATGCACGTCGGCGGAGCGCGAACGCGAGGAGCTCCTGCGCCCGCGGCAAGTCCTGCGGCGCGGGACGCGGTCCGGTGGCGTCGGAAACCCAAACTTCAGATCGCGCCGGCTCAGTCCGACACTATTCTGCGGAAGACTCCCTCCCATCAGCTAGGGTTGGCGCTTTCGGTGCGCACCGCAGGGTGATGGCGGTGCGGCCATCAAGGGATGGAAGGCGTTTGAGTGCCGAGGACGCCGAGTTGAAGAAGGCGCTTCCCGAGTACCAGATGCACGCGGCTGATATCGAGCAGGCCACGAGGTTGGCGCAGGCCGGCAAGTACTCCGACGGATGACGGCTCGAATCCGGCTTTTGGCCTTTTCTCACCATCGGAGACTCTGATTCCATCAACGTTGCAGGAACCTGCCGACGCAACATCGCTGTCTGTTCGCAAGGGCACATCGCAAACGCACGACGCCGAATTGGCCGCGCAAGAGCTGTACAACGCCCTGTATCAGCCGCACATCAAGCTGGCGGTGTTTTACTGCGCGCCGTCCTACGACCTACCCGCGTTGGCGAACGCCCTGCGCTCGCGCTTCAAGGACATCCCGCTGATTGGTTGCACGACGGCCGGTGAGATCACGCCGATGGGATACCTGTCGGGTGCGCTGACCGGCTTCAGCATCGCGGCCCCCGGCATGGATGTCGTGACGAATCTCATCCGCCTCGATCCATTGGACACGGCGGCAACTGCGACCGAGGTCGAGGCCATGCTGACCCAGCTTGGGCCACGTGATGGGCTCCCGCCAAGCGCGACTGATACGTTCGGCTTTCTGCTGATCGACGGGCTGACGATGCAGGAAGAGTTGGTGGTGAGCTGCGTGCACCAGCATTTGCACGGCATCGATCTCATTGGCGGGTCGGCTGCAGACGAAGTGACGTTTGGCGCAACCTATCTCTACCATGAGGGGCAGTTCCACCAAAGCGTTGCGCTCCTCAGTCTGGTGCGATCCGACCTGCCGTTCCTGGCCTTCCGTACACAGCACTTTGTGAAGTCGGACGCCCGCATGGTCGTGACCGGAGCCGACCCCGCGCGACGCGTGGTCACCGAAATCAACGGGTTGCCGGCCGCGCGCGAATTTGCCAGACTGCTCCAGTTGGATATCACCGAACTCACGCCCATGACGTTTGCCACGTATCCCGTCGTGGTGCGCGTGGGGGGTCAGTATTTCGTGCGATCGATCGCCAAGGTCAACGACGATGAAAGCCTGCAGTTCTTCTGCGCTATCGATGAGGGCATCGTGCTCACGATCGCGCAGGGCGTGGACATGGTGGAAAACCTGCAACAGGCGTTCGACCAGGTGCGCGACGCCATCGGCGTGCCGGAGCTCGTGCTGGGCTGCGACTGTGTGCTGCGCAGGCTGGAAACCGAACGATTGGGCATCAAGGAGGCGATTGGCCAGATTTTTTGCGACAATAACGTGGTGGGCTTCGCCACCTACGGTGAGCAGTTCAATGCGATGCACGTGAATCAGACCTTCACGGGCATCGCCATCGGCCGCAAACGCTGACTCCAGCTGACCGGTGGCGACCGCCATGGATGATCTGAACGCGCTGCAGGCGCGGTGTCGCGAGCTCGAGCGCACCAACGCACAGCTCGCGCGCATCAACGATACCTTGATGGATCGTGTCGAGCGCGACATGGACCACCAGGGTTCGTCGTTTTCGCTCTTCCAGGCGGCGATCTCTCTGGAGGCCAAGGTCAAGCAACGCACGGCAGCGCTCTCGCTTGCCCTGAGCACGTTGGAGCGCACCAATCGCGAGCTGCAGGCGTCGAACGAAGCCGCGCTGGCCGCGAGCCGGGCCAAGTCGACGTTTCTTGCCACCATGAGCCATGAACTGCGAACGCCGATGAATGGCGTCGTCGGGATGACCGAGTTGCTCATGAACACCCGACTTGATGCCTCGCAATACGCGTCGACCGAGATCATTCGCGAGTCGGCGCAGTCGTTGTTGGGCATATTGAATGACATCCTCGATTTCTCGAAGATCGAGGCTGGATTCCTCGTGACCGAGTCGCTGCCATTCGACCTGCGTCAGACCGTCGATCAGGTTGTGCAGTTGATGCGACCACAGATCAAGTCGAAGGGACTGACGTTTTCCAGTGAATGGGATGACGCGCTCCCGCTGGCCGTGATCGGCGACTCAACACGCTTTTCGCAGATTGTCACGAACCTGATCGGCAACTCCCTCAAGTTCACCTCGGAAGGTTTTATCACCCTGCGCGCGTCACTGACCGCTGATCGCGGGTCGGCGATGCTGTGCCGGTTCGAGATTCATGATTCCGGCATCGGCATCAAGGCCGAGAGTCTCCCGCGACTGTTCCAGGCATTCACGCAGTCCGACAGCTCCATCACCAGGCAGTTTGGCGGCACCGGGCTTGGGTTGGCCATCGTGCGCCGACTGTGCCAGCTGATGGGCGGAGACTGCGGGGTGTCCAGCGACTACGGCAAGGGTTCGTCGTTCTGGTTCACGGTGGAACTGGAGCGTGACCCGCAACCCGAGGCCTCGAACGCGCCGGGTTTCGCTCCGGTCACGCCGCCCAGCGCACCTGCCCACTCGTCGGGCGAGCCACTCGAAGTGCTGGTGGTGGAGGACAACCGCG
>JANLVM010000700.1:0-4648 GCA_031364015.1 Gemmatimonadaceae bacterium | reverse complement strand
GTGGGGCGCGCCACCACGGTGCGCGCGGTCATCACGTTAAGCGATGCGGGTCAGGTGGTGCCAACGGCCGACGTGGCATCGACGCCTGGTTTGGTGGAAGTCCGCGATGATCAACATCCATGGATTCGCGCCTACATCGCGGTGGCCGCGCATCCCTTCGTGGTCATCACCGATCCCCGCGGTGCGTTTCGGTTTGATGGAGTTCCGCCGGGCGAGTATACGCTGGTGATCTGGCAGGAACAGTTGGGGGTGCGGACGCAGGTGGTGCGGGTGAGCGGCGGAGCGGAGACGAAGATTCCAAGCAGGAAGTAGGACTACTGCTTACGACCGACTCCCTGCTTCCGACGGTCCATACAGCTTCGCGTACCGCCCGCCTTCGCGCGTGACCAGCTCCTCGTGCTTGCCGATTTCCACGATGGATCCCGCGTCCAGCACGACCACGCGATCGGCACGACGCACGGTGCTGAGGCGATGCGCAATCAGCAGCGTTGTTCGGCCTTCCAACAACACTTCGAGCGCCTGCTCGACATACCGCTCGCTTTCCGTGTCGAGACTCGAGGTGGCTTCGTCGAGAATGACGACCGCGGGATTCTTGAGAAATACCCGCGCGATGGCGATGCGCTGGCGTTGTCCACCCGAGAGTTTCACGCCGCGCTCACCAACGCGGGTGTCCCATCCGTTCGGCAATCGCTCAATGAATTCCAGTGCGTGAGCGGCGCGGGCGGACTGCACGATCTCCGCCTCGCTGGCATCGGGTTTCGCATAGACGACGTTCTCGCGAATCGTTCCGCTAAAGAGCACCGGTTCCTGCGGGACGATACCAATGGCCCCTCGCAACGATTCCAGCGAGAGGTGGCGCACGTCGATACCGTCCAACGTGATGTGGCCCTCGGACACGTCCCAAAATCGTGGCAGCAGACTCGCAATGGTGGTCTTCCCGCCGCCCGAACTCCCGACCAGCGCCAACACCTCACCTGGGGCGATCGTCAACGTCAAGTCGCGGATGACCATCGGCAGATCGTCGGCGTAGCGAAACGAGACGTCATGGTAGGCGACCGCCCCACGAACCGGTTGGGCCAGCGCGCGCGGTCGGGCCGGATCGCGGACCGTGGCTTGCGTGTCCAGCAGTTCGAAGACGCGCGTGGCGGCGCCCAGCGCTTCCTGGAACGAACCGAACAGGGTGGCCAGCGAGCCGACGGCCGCGGCGACGGTCAACGCGTAAAACAGGAATGACACCAGCGCGCCCGCGGTGAGGCGGCTGTCCAGCACTTGTACGCCGCCTTGCCACATGACCGCGACCACGGCCGCGAAGGCGACAAAGCCGACGATGCCGAAGAACGCCGCGCGAAGTTGCGCGCGACGCACCGCCGCGATCACGACATCACGCAGCAGCTCCCCGAATCGCGTGATCTCGTGTTTCTCACGGGTAAAGCTCTGGACCACGCGAATCGCACCGAACGCTTCGTCGGCGGTACCCATGGCATTGGCCACCCGGTCCTGCACGTCGGTACTGGCGCGGCGCAGCGCGCGACCGAAGACGATCGCGGCGCCAACCACCAGTGGCACCACGGCCAACGTGGTGAGCGTGAGCTGAGGATTGGTCACCGTGAGCATCAGGATGCCCCCGACCAGAAACAACGATTGACGCGACAGTTCGGAGATCCATGTGCCGAGCAGCGACTGCAGCAGCCCCAGATCGCTCGACAGGCGACTGGTGAGTTCCCCCGTGCGCCGCTCGGTAAAAAACGATGGGGACAGTTGTATGAGATGCGCGAACGTCTGCTCGCGGAGCGTCGCGATGATGCGTTCGGTGGTGGCGCTGAGCAGGTACACCTGCACGAAATTCATGATCGCCTGCACCGCGAACACCCCCAGTAAAACGAGGGCTACGCGATTGAGTGCGAGGCGGTCACGCAGCTCGAATGCGGCGTCCAGCAGGTAACGCAGTACCAGGGGGAATACGAGTCCCGCCGCCGCCGCAATGAGCAGGCACACGGCGGCCAGCGACAAGCGCGCGCGATACGGATGGAGTAGCGGGAGCAACCGCGCCAAGGGGCGCGGCGAAGGAAATCCACGGCGCGTTGCCGCGCGACTCGGCTCAGGCAATGGCGCGGTCAACGGCCATCGCGAGAAACAGCAGCGCGAGATACAGCAACGAATACTTGTAGACCCACCACGCCGGACCCGACCACGGCGTTCCAGCCCTGGCGGCGCGCACGATGCGTAACACACCGCCCATGAGCAGCGCCCCGAGCACCACGGCGGACACGAAGTAGAGCAGCCCAAACGCACCGAACAGCACGGGAAGCAGCGTGACGACGAGGAGAATCACCGTGTACCAGACCATCTGATGCATGGTCTCTCGCTCGCCCCACACCAGCGGCGCCATGGGTACGCCGGCGCGTCCATAATCCACCTGCTTCAGCAGCGCGAGCGCCCAGAAGTGCGGCGGCGTCCAATAAAACACGATAAGAAACAGACAGAGCGCCGTCACATCGAGTGAGCCGGTCACTGCGGCCCAACCAACCAGCGGTGGAAACGCGCCGGCCGCACCACCGATGACAATGTTTTGCGGCGACGTGCGCTTGAGCCACCGTGTGTAGATGAACACGTAAAAGTAGAAGCCCGCCAGTGCCAGTCCTGCGGTGAGTACGTTCACAAACTGCGCCAGCATCCACGTCGCCAGCGTCGCGCAGGCGATCCCAAAGGCCAGCACCTGCGTTGGCGACATGCGGCCACTGGGGAGTGGTCGCAGACGCGTGCGCGCCATGATGTCGTCGATATCGCGATCGAGATACATGTTCACCGCGTTCGCGCCGCCGGCCATGAGGTAGCCACCGATCGTGACCAACAGCACGGTCAGCCATGATGGCGACCCAGCCGCGTACATCGGGGCCACGGTGGTGACGAGCAACAATGAGATGATGCGCGGCTTCGTGAGCGAAATGAGATCGCGCGAGAGTGTTGGCGGTGCGCTGCCCGGGGGAGCGATCGGCACGCTGGTCATGTGGCCACACTTGAAGAGGTCGACGCCGACCCGCCCGCGCTGACTGACGAAACGGCGACTGACGTTCGACCTGAAGCAATGCGCGCGAGATACATCATGGTGAATGCGGAGATCCAGATGAGGATGCCGGTGGCCTGGTGCAGCGAACGGACGACACTGGGAAATCCACCGGTCACCATCCACGCGGCCCACACAATTTGCAACACGCCGAAGCCGAGACCGAACCACGCCGCGCGAATGACCGCAACCGCCTCGCCACGTTTGCGAAACACGAACGGCGTCGCGACCAGTTGCATCACCAACAGATAGGCGAGTATGCGATGTGTCAATTGCACATGCAAGGCGCTGCCGCTCAGCGATCCTTCGCCACAGAGCGGGAACCCCGCGCAGGCGACCGCCGCACCGGGAATCTTTGCGGTCAATCCGCCCAGGAGCACCACGAACAGCGCTCCAATGGCGGCGCTCCGCGCACTATCGGCGGCCTTGCGTGTGCCGGTCTGACTACGGATTGACGTGCCACCGAGTCCGCCGGCGCGAATCGTGGCCACGGTCAGTACGGCCAGTAGCGCCGCCGCCAGCAACTTGTGCACCACGGTTGCCCACGCCGGATTGCCGGTGAACACCGTGACTGCACCGAACAGCGCCGGGGCGAACCACATTCCCAGCGCCAGGCGCGACGCGTTCAATACGCCGCCCGAGCCGCCTACCGATGCATGGGTTCGTGCACGCCACGCCACGACAACGAGCCAGGCGATCGCGGCGAACAACGCGATCGCCAGATAGCGATGCATGACTTCGATGACCAGATCCATCCGCTCGAATGGCGGAAACCAATAGCCGTAGCACTTGGGCCAGTTGTCGCCGCATCCCATTCCCGACCCCGAGATGCGCACAATCGCGCCAAATACGGTATGAACCAACGCGACGCCCAACGCCATCATCGCGGCGCGGCGCACGGACGGGGGAGGAAGGAGCGACGTCGACATGGTGGTGGCCAGTTGACTCATGCGCGCGGCGCAGCCGAATCGGGCGCTCCACTATTCGTTGAGGGATTCGACGCGGGCGAAACCGGAGGATGCAGTTGGCGCCATGCCCCTACGAACGCTCCCAGCAGGAGCAGCACCGGGAGCAGCACCCACAGGATTTCCTGCGCGCGACGCGGTACGGGAACGTGTGGTGAGCCGGTACCGGCGGGAATGACTTTCCAGACTGCCCGCACAATGAAATACTGCGCGACGGCGCAGGCTGCAGCGGCCATCCAAAAGACGCCGTCCAGAAGCGGCGTAGGCACCGACGAGGGTGCGACGAGCTGCACGACGGACGTCTCGACCGCGTTCAGCGTGAATAGCAGGGATATCATGACGGAAGTAAGCTAGGCGCAGGCCCTCCGCGACGGACCCCCCTGCGGCGTCGCGCGCGAGGGAGTAGCATTGCGCATGACTCCGCCCACCGTGTCTCCGGCGTCTCGCCCGCCGACATCGCTTCCTACCGCGCTACCGCGTACGCTGCCGCGAACGCTCGGCCTCTGGAGCGCGATCGCCGTGGTCATCGGCACCACGATCGGATCCGGGATTTTCCGCTCGCCCGCCGGGATCGCCGACAAACTGCCCGGCCCATTTCCACTCATTTCGGTATGGGTGG
>JANLVM010000690.1:0-2309 GCA_031364015.1 Gemmatimonadaceae bacterium | reverse complement strand
GGTGCGGAGTTGGCGCAGGTGGCCCAGGGATCCAGCGCTGATGTCGACGCGGCCGTTGCGGCGGCGCGCGCCGCGCTTCCCGCATGGCAAGCACTCGATGGGCACGCGCGCGCGCGATGGCTGTACGCGATTGCGCGTGGCGTACAAAAACACGCGCGCCATTTCTCGGTGATCGAATCGATGGACAATGGGAAACCGATTCGCGAAACTCGCGACATCGACATTCCCCTGGTCGCTCGCCATTTCTCTCATCACGCCGGATGGGCGCAGCTCCTGGACGCGGAGTTCGCCGGATATCATGGCTACGGCGTGGTGGGACAGGTGATCCCATGGAACTTCCCACTGCTCATGCTGGCATGGAAAGTTGCCCCGGCGTTGGCCGCCGGAAATACCGTGGTGATGAAGCCGGCCGAATACACACCACTCACGGCGCTGCGGTTCGCCGAGCTGGTGCACGAGATCGGCCTCCCATCGGGTGTGTTCAACCTCATTACGGGCGACGGTCGCGCTGGGGCGGCACTCGTGGATCACCAGGACGTCGATAAGATCGCGTTCACCGGAAGTACCGATGTGGGTCGGGCCATACGCGTCGCCACGGCCGGGACCGGCAAAGGGCTGTCGCTGGAGTTGGGTGGCAAGAGTCCGTTTGTCGTATTCGAAGACGCCGATCTGGACAGTGTCGTCGAAGGGGTCGTCGATGCGATCTGGTTCAATCAAGGACAGGTCTGCTGCGCGGGATCGCGCTTGCTGGTGCAGGAAGGCATTGCCGACCGACTGCTGGACAAGCTTCGCGTGCGCATGGAGCGGCTGCGGGTAGGCTCGCCGCTGGATAAATCGGTAGACATGGGCGCGATCGTCGCGCCGGTCCAGTTGGAACGGATCAGGATGCTGGTCGCGCAGGGCGTGGAGGAGGGTGCGACGTGTTGGCAGCCGTCGTGGGCGACTCCGACCGATGGGTGGTTCCATCCCCCCACCCTCTTTACCAATGTCGCGCCGTCGTCGACCATCGCGCAGGTGGAAATCTTCGGCCCGGTGCTGGTCTCGATGACGTTCCGCACACCCGACGAAGCGGTGGCGTTGGCGAATAACACGCCGTTTGGATTGGCGGCGAGTGTGTGGAGCGAGAATATCAATCTTGCGCTCGATGTCGCGCCAAAGATCAAGGCCGGTGTGGTGTGGATCAACAGCACCAATCTCTTCGACGCGTCGGCAGGGTTTGGCGGATACCGGGAGTCGGGGTTCGGTCGTGAGGGTGGGCGTGAAGGGATGTGGGAGTATCTCAAGCCATCGCGTCCTCACGTCACGGCGCCCTCACCCGTGATCGCGCTCTCCACGGTCGCGTCTGCAGCCAGTGCCCCCGTCGATTCCGACGCCGTGCTCCCGCCGATCGACCGGACGCCCAAGCTCTTCATCGGCGGCAAGCAGGCGCGTCCAGATTCTGGGTACACGCGCGTCGTCCGCGACGTGCGCGGAATCGCGGTCGGTGAGGTTGGCGAGGGCAATCGCAAGGACATTCGCAACGCGGTCGAGGCGGCGCATGCGGGCGCGGGATGGTCCACACTGGTCGGACATCAGCGTGCGCAGATCCTGTTCTACATCGCGGAGAACCTGTCGGCGCGCCACGACGAATTTGTGCAACGCATTCGCTCCATGACGGGGGAAACGCGTGACGACGCCGCACGTGAAGTCGATACCACCATCTCGCGTCTGTTCACGTATGCGGCGTGGGCCGACAAGCACGATGGCGCGGTCCACGACGTGCCGATGCGTGGGGTGTCGCTGGCGATGCATGAACCAATCGGCGTGGTTGGCGTGGCGTGCCCCGACCCGTATCCCCTGTTAGGATTCGTGTCGTTAGTGGCGCCGCTCCTGGCGGCAGGGAATCGTGTGGTGGTGATTCCGTCGGAACGCTTCCCGCTGCCTGCGACGGACTTGTACAGCGTGCTGGAGACCTCGGACGTGCCCGCCGGTACCGTAAATCTCGTGACTGGCAGTCGCGACGCGTTGGCACACGTGCTGGCCGACCACGATGATGTCGATGCCCTCTGGTACGTGGGGTCACACGCAGGTGCGACGAACGTGGAGCGTGCCTCGGCGGCGAATCTCAAACGCACGTGGACCGAGTGGATCGGTCGAGAGTGGCTCGATCCGCGTGTTGGAGAAGGCCGGGAGTTTCTGCGTCGCGCCGTACAAGTCAAGAACATCTGGATCCCGTACGGCGAGTAGTCGCCGGGCCTGCTGTCAACATTATCACCCGCCACATGATCGATCTCCCCGCCTCTCCGGAGGCGTTTCGCGACGCTGCGTGG
>JANLVM010000677.1:0-1570 GCA_031364015.1 Gemmatimonadaceae bacterium | reverse complement strand
TGTCGAAACTTCAGTACGCCGTTTTCCTCAAACAACGTGAGGACGGTCGCACCTTGCTTGAACGTACCCACGAGCTGCGCGCGTTCGGATGCCGTCGCCTCACGTTCGGCTGGCTGAGTCGGCGCCACGGACGGCGCGATGCCGACGACGTCTTTCAGCACGAGTTCTGTAATCCCGAGCAGTGGACTCCCGCCTCGATTGTCAAAGACAATCACGGCGAGTTTGCGATCGGGGTACATCATGACATCCGCATCGAAACCGTTGATGGAGCCACCGTGCTGCCAGAAACGCTCGGTACCCTGTGTGCCGACGACTAATCCGTAACCGTACTTGGCATTGGGATTGCCGGGCATGGTCTGATGACCAGTGGTCATTCGCTGCACCGCGTCGGCGGCAAGGACACGACGTCCGTCAATCATGCCGCCGTCCATCAACATCATGGTAAAGCGCGCGAACTCGCTGGCACTCGCGAAGAGGAAGCCCGCCGGCCACTGCGCGGTGTTTTCCGTAAAGGGGCGCACGATCGTGCCCGCTGTCGCCGGCGCGCCTACGTGACCCTGCGCGAAGTCCTGGGTCATCACGTCGAGCGGCTTGAAGGTCGCTCGCGTCATGCCGGCATTGCGAAAGACAAGTTGTTCCACCAGCGTCGCGTAGCGGGCGCCTCCCGCACGCTCGGCCACGTAGCCTGCCATCGAAAAGCCGGGATTGGAGTACGAGATCACCCGCGCCGGCTCAGTAAAGAAGAGTGTATCGCTTACCTCGCGAAACACTTCACCCAAGGCGCCTTCACCCATGCGACCGTACGCCACCGCGTTGTCCAGCCAGCCGGCGGTGTGCGTTAGCAGTTGATGGGTCGTCACACTCCCGACTTTCCGGCCGGCGAGCTCTTTGACATAAGTACCGATCGGTGCCTGCAGATCAAGCTTGCCGTCGGATGCCAGTTGGTTGAGGGTGGCCGCCGTGACCATCTTGGAGACAGAGCCCACGCGAAAGAGCGTACGATCGGTGATGGCACGGTTCGTTTCGATGTCGGCAATACCGTACGCCTTGGTGTAGGCGAGCTTGCCGTCGACGACCACCGCCACCTGTGCCCCCGGCGTTTTGGTGCGCGCGAGTTCCGCGTACAACAGCGAGTCCAGTCTCGCGGCAAAGGCAGCTGTCGCACTCTGCGCAGCAACGAGTGTAGGCGTTGCAAAAACGAGAACGGTCAGCAGCAGTGTGCGATGCATCGGTCGGGAATCTCGGTGGGAGGTGCCACGAAGCTAGGGTCGCGATCGTTCAAGGTCCATCGGCTGAAGCGATTGATGCGTGGGTAGCGCGTTAATGCGCGCATGTCGACGTGCTGCACAGTCGAGTCCGCCGGTATGAAAAATATCAATGCCATCCAGATCGCGGTGAGCGGCGTAGCACGCGCGTGGGCCTGTGCTACCTCAGTTCACTCCTTCCTTCATGGAGCAACAATGCAAAAGCGGTTTCCCTCGAGGGTGCCACTCATGGCACTCGCGGCAACGGTCATTCTCGGCGGATCGGCCTGGGCCGTCCGATCGTTGATAGCCTCGGATCACCAGGA
>JANLVM010000652.1:0-6121 GCA_031364015.1 Gemmatimonadaceae bacterium | reverse complement strand
AGTTCGACGTGTTCTCGTCGATCCACATCAAGGAGCTCGAACAGCACGTGCGCGACACGAAGCGCGGGCAGGAAGAAATTACGCGTGAAATTCCGAACGTCGCCGAGGAGTCGCTGACCGATCTCGACGAGCGCGGTATTGTGCGCATCGGCGCGCAGGTGAAGCCGGGCGACATTCTGGTTGGCAAGATCACGCCAAAGGGTGAGACGGAGCTGTCGCCGGAAGAAAAACTGCTCACGGCCATCTTCGGCGAAAAGGCGAAGGACGTGAAGGACTCGTCGCTCAAGGTGTCGCCGGGTATGGAAGGCGTGGTCATCGACGTGAAGATCTTCTCGCGCGTGGAAGATCAGGTGGTGGAAAAGGATCGTGGTGAGCGCATTGGTGACGTGCGTCGTCTCGAGGGCGAGGAGAAAGTCCGCGTCAACGAAGTGCGCGACATCGAACTGTCAGCGCTGCTGGAAGGCGAGACGGTCGTGCTGGCGCTCAAGTCCGGGACGGTGGAGGAATCGATCGCCGCCGGCACGACGCTCACCAGGGAATTGCTGTCCACCATCCGATTCGCCACGCTCGACCTGAAAACATTCCGCGTCGAAAGCAAGAAAGCCAACGATCGTGTGCGCGAAATCATCGATGCCGGTAACGAAGAAAAGGCGCGCATCGAAGAGCGTGCCGAAGACCGTATCGATCGCATTCTGCAGCCGGACGAGTTGCCGCCCGGTGTGATCCAGTTGGTGAAGGTGTACCTGGCCGAGAAGCGTAAAATCTCGGTGGGTGACAAGATGGCCGGACGTCACGGGAACAAGGGTATCGTGGCCCGTATCGTCCCCGAGGAAGACATGCCGTTCATGCCGGACGGTCGTCCGGTGGACATCGTGCTCAACCCGCTGGGCGTGCCGTCGCGCATGAACGTCGGGCAGATTCTCGAAACCCACCTTGGGTGGGCGGCGAAACTGCTCAACTTCTACGCCAAGACGCCGGTATTCGAAGGCGCGAACGAGCGCGAGATTGGCCTGCTGATGAAGTTGGCCGGTGTTCGTTGGGCGCGTGAAACCCTGTCACTCGGCGATGGCTCGTCCGATGCGACACCGCAAGATGTGCGTCACTTGCTGTCCGACGTGAAGCCCGACCGTCGTTTGCCGGACAAGGTCGAGCTGCTGCACCATGCCAACCTGAATGATCTGGGTGGCCGGGGCATGTCGGCAGAAACGAAAGCCCTGTACAACAGAACGCGCGATTTCCTGACGCAGTCGGCGAAAACGCTGGCCGAACGCGAGGTCGCGGCGGTGAACGCCGTGTTGGACATGCATCGCTCCAGCGAGAGCGAGTTGCCGGGAGACCGCACCGCAGCGATTGCGATTCTCGAAGAGGAAGCGGCGATGAGCCCCGCGGAGACGCTGCATCGTATGGGGCAGCCGGCGTTGGCCGCGATGTTGGGTTCGAAGAGTGACAGCGATGTCGAAGCGGCAAGTTCGGAGTTGATCCGACTGGCTGGATTGACACCGTCGGGCAAGGTGCAACTGCGCGATGGGCGCACCGGCGAAACGTTTCAGGCGCCGGTCACCGTTGGAGAGATTTATATCCTCAAGCTGTCGCATCTGGTGGACGACAAGATTCACGCGCGCTCCATCGGACCGTACTCGTTGGTCACGCAGCAGCCGCTCGCTGGCAAGGCGCAGTTTGGCGGACAGCGGTTCGGAGAAATGGAAGTGTGGGCGCTGGAAGCGTATGGCGCCGCGCACACGCTGCAGGAAATCCTGACGGTCAAGTCCGACGACGTGAACGGCCGAAGCCGTGTCTACGAGGCCATCGTGAAGGGTCAGAATTTGCCGGAACCTGGTATTCCGGAATCGTTCAACGTGCTCGTGAAGGAACTTCAGGCGCTGGGCATCAAGGTGACGCTCGGCTCGACCGATGGAAACGGTGTCGACATTCTCGACGGCAACGGAAACGGTAACGGCGGCGAGGAATAAGACATGATCGATTTCCGCAGCTCGCGCGAAGCCCGCGCGTCCGCGTTTGACTACATGTCCGTGCGTATCGCCTCTCCCGAGGAGATCCGCGGACCGAAAGACCCCAAGGAGCGTGAGCGGCTGGAGATGGCCGGCCTGCGCACCTGGTGGTCGTGGGGCGAAGTCACCAAGCCCGAAACCATTAACTACCGCTCGTTCAAGCCGGAAAAGGACGGGTTGTTCTGCGAGCGCATTTTCGGTCCCGTCAAGGACTGGGAATGCCATTGCGGCAAGTACAAGCGCATCCGGTATCGCGGCGTAATTTGCGATCGGTGCGGCGTGGAAGTGACGCTGAGCAAGGTGCGGCGTGAGCGCATGGGCCATATTGAATTGGCCGTGCCGGTGGCGCACATCTGGTTCTTCAAGACGTTGCCCAGTCCGATGGGCAATCTCCTCGATGTCACGCTGCGTGATCTCGAGAAGGTCATTTACTACAGCAACTACATCGTCATCGATCCGGGCTCGCAGGATGTGCGCGAGCGCCAGTTGCTTGATGAAGACGAGTATCTCGACCTGCGCCAGCGGGCGAAGGCCGAGGGCGACGTCGCGTTCCAATGCGATATCGGTGCGCCAGCCGTTCGCGAATTGTTAAAGCGTCTCGACGTCGACAAGGTTGCCGACGAACTGCGCGCGTCGGTGGTGGGTGAAACGTCGCAGCATCGCAAGAAGCAGATGCTCAAGCGTCTCAAGATTGTCGATGCCTTCCGTTGCAGCGGCGAGGGCGGTGAAATCCGCAATCGGCCGGAGTGGATGATCCTCGACGTGATCCCCGTGATCCCGCCCGACCTGCGTCCGCTCGTGCCACTTGATGGCGGTCGTTTTGCGACATCCGATCTGAACGATTTGTACCGTCGCGTCATCAATCGCAATAACCGCCTCACCAAGCTCATCTCGCATCGCGCGCCGGAAGTCATCCTGCGCAACGAAAAGCGCATGTTGCAGGAAGCGGTCGATGCGCTGTTCGACAACGGTCGCCGGTCCAAGGCCATTCGTGGCCGCGGCAAGCGTCCGCTCAAGTCACTGTCCGACATGCTCAAGGGCAAGCAGGGCCGGTTCCGCCAAAACCTGCTCGGCAAGCGTGTGGACTACTCGGGCCGTTCGGTCATCGTGGTGGGTCCAGAGCTCAAACTGCACCAGTGCGGCCTGCCCAAGATGATGGCGCTGGAGCTCTTCAAGCCGTTCATCATTCACAAGCTGGTGGAAAGCGGTGAAGCGGAGACCGTGAAGCGCGCGAAGAAGATTGTCGAGCGCGAGAACGCGATGGTGTACGAGGTGCTGGAAGGCATCATCAAGGACCATCCGGTGTTGCTCAACCGCGCGCCCACGTTGCATCGACTTGGTATTCAGGCGTTCGAGCCCGTACTGGTCGAAGGCAAAGCCATTCGTATTCACCCACTCGTGTGCGCGGCGTTCAACGCCGACTTCGACGGTGATCAGATGGCCGTGCACGTCCCGTTGTCGTTCGAAGCGCAGATCGAAGCGCGGGTGTTGATGTTGTCGTCGAATAATATTTTGAAGCCGTCAGACGGTCGACCGGTCGCGGAGCCCAGCCAGGACATTGTGTTGGGTTGCTACGTGGCCACGAAAGCGCCGATTGGTTTCGAGGTGTACCAGAAAGACGAGGCCAAGGCCCGCACGTTGCCGGCGTTCACCGATTCGGCGGAAGTCGATCTGGCCATCGCCAACAACCGCGTCGGCTTCCAGACGGCCATCCGCTGGCTGGATCGTCGTGGTGAGACGCCGCAATGGGTGGTCACCACCACCGGTCGTGTGCTGTTCGACATGATCGTGCCGAAGGTGCTGCCGTTCCTCAACAAGGACATGAAGAAGAAGGCGCTCGGCGAGCTGGTCTTCCAGAGCTACCGCAATGCGGGACTCGCGGAAACCGTCGCGCTGCTGGATCGGCTGAAGGAGTTTGGCTTTCGTAACGCGACCCGTGGCGGCGTCTCCATCGGCATCGAAGATCTGCACATCCCGAAGGAAAAGGAAACGCTGCTGCAGGAAGCGTCGGAGCGCGTCGAGCGTTTCCAGCGCGCGTACGCGACGGGCAACATCACGAACGGTGAGCGCTACAACAAAGTCATCGATACGTGGACGCACGCCAACACCGACGTCGCCGACGCCATGGTCAAGACCATGCGCGAATCACAGGGCGGATTCAATCCCGTGTTCATGATGTTCGATTCTGGTTCTCGCGGTTCACGCGACCAGATTCGTCAGCTGGCGGGCATGCGCGGTCTCATGGCCAAGCCGCAAAAGAAGCTCACCGGCGGTATCGGTGAAATCATTGAAAACCCGATCAAGTCGAACTTCCGTGAAGGCTTGTCGGTGCTGGAGTACTTCTCGTCCACGCACGGGGCCCGAAAGGGTCTGGCCGACACCGCGCTCAAGACGGCCGATGCCGGATACCTGACGCGTCGTCTCGTCGACGTGGCGCAGGACATGACGATTCAGGAAGAGGATTGCGGGACGATCCTCGGTCTCGATACGTCGGCGCTCAAGGAGGGCGAAGATGTGATCGAGCCGTTGGCGGAACGTCTGGTGGGCAACGTGGCGGCCGAGGACATCTTCGACCCCATGGAGCGCGATGAGGCGGGTCGTCCGCGTATGCTGGCGGAAGCGGGTACGCTCATCTCGGAAGAGACGGCGCAGCTTATCGAAGACGCGGGTATCGAGTCGGTGAAAATCCGCTCGGTGCTGACCTGTGAAGCGAAGCGCGGACTCTGCCGCATGTGTTACGGCCGCAACCTGGCCACCATGCAGATGGTCGACTTGGGCGAGGCCGTTGGTATTATCGCGGCGCAGTCCATTGGCGAGCCGGGTACGCAGCTGACGCTCCGTACGTTCCACGTTGGTGGCACGGCGTCGCGTATCGCTGAGCAGACGACCAAGCGCGTGAAGTACGACGGCGACACCGTCGAGTACGGTGATCGTCTCCTGTATGTCATCAATAAAGACGGGGACTCCATCGTCACGTCGTACGAAGGCGACGTGAACATCAGGTCGACCAAGGATGGGCACGTGCTCGCGCGCGTGCAGGTACCGCTTGGTGCCACGATGCTGGTGGCGAACGGCGGCAAGCTGGTGCGCGACGAAGACCGTCGTGATCCGCGGCTGTTCTCGTGGGACCCCTATACGAATCCGATTATCGCCGACGTTGAGGGCACGATTCGTTTCGTGGATCTTGTCGAAGACGAGTCGTTGTCTGAAGAGCTCGATGAACTGACCGGTTTGCGTCAGCGTGTCGTGATCGAAGACCGTGAGAAGAAGCTCCACCCGCACATCGAGATCTGGCAGAGTAAGGCCGGCAAGGAGAAGCGGGTGCGCGACTTTATCCTGCCCATCGGGGCCATCATCACGATCGAAGACGGACACGAGATCACGGCGGGTACCACCCTCGCCAAGGTCAGCCGCGAAGCGTACAAGACCCGCGACATCACGGGCGGGTTGCCGCGTGTGGCGGAACTGTTCGAAGCGCGTCGTCCGAAGGATCCGGCGACAATCTCCGAGATCGATGGGTTCGTGCGGTTTGGCGAAATCAAGCGTGGCAAGCGCGAGGTGTTTGTGCGCCCCGCGTCGATCATCAGTGGACAGTGGGTGCTGGACGAGTCGATGCCGGAGCAGGTGTACGAAGTGCCGTCCGGCAAGCACTTGCGCGTACACGAGGGTGACCGTGTGCACGCCGGCGATCGTATCTCGGAAGGCCCCGTCAATCCGCACGATATCTTGCGCATCAAGGGACCGCGCGCCGTGCAGGAGTATCTGCTGAACGAAGTGCAGGAGGTGTATCGTCTGCAGGGTGTAAAGATCAACGACAAGCACATTGGCGTGATCGTCAAGCAGATGTTGCAGAAGGTCCGCATTGTGGAATCGGGCGACACCGAAATGCTTGAGGGTGAGCATGTGGATCGCGCGGAGTTCCGGAAGGAGAACGACGAAACGAAGAAGAAGAAGCTGCAGCCCGCAACCTCCGAGCCGCTGCTACTCGGTATCACGAAGGCGTCGCTGACGACACAGTCCTTCGTGTCGGCGGCGTCGTTCCAGGAGACCACGCGCGTGCTCACCGATGCGGCGATCCGCGGGTCGCGTGACAATCTGCTGGGGCTCAAGGA
>JANLVM010000770.1:0-2688 GCA_031364015.1 Gemmatimonadaceae bacterium | reverse complement strand
GCACGGAATCTTCGCATGCTGCCGGGCGACGGCCCCAGTATTGCCACGGCCGATCATGTGAAGAGTTTCTGGACGCCGGGCATGCGCGCGAACATTATCGCACATGCCGATGCCGGTGGGGACGGGTTCGACCCGATTGTGCTCGAGGCGGTGAAATTGCTGCGAGCATCGGCGAGTGCTGTGTAACCGTTAGACTCCCGCTACTGCTCCAGCGCGTCCGGCGTATTCACATTGGTCGCCTCGGCCACGTCGATCGAAACCAGCAGCAGTCGATCGGCGGGCACCAGATCGTACAAACTGCGGCGCCCTTGCTCGATTCGCTCGGCGAGCAGCGGTCGGACCGCCTGACGATACAGCCCAATGCACGGTTGCACCCCGTTCGCCTTGGCCAGCACGACCCACGCGCTCACCGCCGGTGCGGTCGGAGCCAAGGCCGCATCAAGTATTGCCCCTATCGAGTTCGACGTAATCCGGGACAGATCACCGGCCAGGACGAATACGTCGCCAGCCGACTGTTCGAGGGCGGCGAGAACGCCGCCGGCGGGTCCCACACCGGGATAGCGATCGGGAATCACCATATCGGCCCGCACGCTTATCGCCGCATCACATTGCCCGACCAGCGCCACGCGTTGGCCGAACAGCGCGCGCAGGGCAGCGATCGGACGATCGACCAGCCACCCCGACCCATCGCGATTGATGGGTTCGCGCAGCTTGTCTCGTCCAAAACGCAGACTCTGACCGCCAACCAGAACGATGGGCTGAATGGACTCGAACATGCCGAATGATGTGCGAGCGCTTGATCTGCGCCAGTGATCGTAGAGATTCCACTGCTCACCGTCCACTGGCGTCTCGCCCATGCGTCGATTGGAAGTCTCATCGGCGCACAGCGAGGCCTCTCCTCCAGAGCCATCCAGGAGCCGCATTGTTCGATTCTACCCGGCCCAAGCGTGGCGCCGACATTCTGCACGATCCGGTGCTCAACAAGGGCACCGCGTTCACGGACGTCGAGCGCGACGCGTTGGGCTTGCGCGGCTTGTTGCCGCCGCGCGTGATGACCATGGAAGAGCAGCTCGCGCGCGTTTTACCGGGTGTCCGCTCGAAACCCACGCCCTTGGAGCAATACAGCTATCTCGTGTCGTTGCACGATCGCAACGTGACGCTGTTTTATCGCCTCGTCAGGGACCATCTGGAAGAGTTCATGCCCATCCTGTACACCCCCACCGTGGGCGAGGCCTGTCAGGAGTGGGGACGCGTGTTTCGCCGCAGTCGCGGCCTGTACATCACTCCGGACGACAAGGGTCACATCGCGGAAGTCCTGAGCAATTGGCCACAGGATGATGTGCGCATGATTGTCGTGACCGATGGCGAGCGTATCCTCGGACTGGGCGACCTCGGCGCGAACGGCATGGGCATTCCCATCGGCAAGCTGACGCTGTACACGGCGTGTGCGGGGATGCCGCCGTCACAATGTTTGCCCATCACGCTGGACGTGGGCACCGAGAACATGACGCTGCGGAACGACCCATCGTATGTGGGGCGTGCGACGCCTCGCGTGCGTGGTGAAGCGTACGATGCGCTGGTAGACGAGTTCATCGAAGCGGTGCAGGAGCGATACCCTCGCGCGTGCCTGCAGTTTGAAGATTTTGGGAACCACAATGCCTTCCGACTGCTCGCGCGTTGGCGTCACCGCGTGTGCGCGTTCAACGACGATATGCAAGGCACCGCGGCGGTGGCGCTTGCTGGCCTCTTTTCGGCGACGCGACTCACCGGCACACCGCTTACCGACATGCGCTTGCTGTTTCTTGGGGCGGGCGAAGCGGGGATCGGCATCGGCGATCTCGTCGTGGAGGCGCTTATGGAATCGGGGGTTTCCGAGGCGAAGGCGCGGCAACAGTGCTGGTTCGTGGACTCGCAGGGCCTGGTCGAACAGTCACGTACCGGTCTCGCTGAGCACAAGCAGCGGTACGCACATGTGCATCCGCCAATCGCCGACCTGCTCACGGCGGTTGAGACGCTCAAGCCGCACGCGATCATTGGGGTGTCCGGGATGCCCGGGATGTTTACCACCGAAGTGCTCACGGCCATGGGGCGATTGAACGCGCGCCCGATCGTGCTGGCGCTCTCCAACCCAACCTCGAAGGCGGAATGCACCGCCGAGGAAGCGTACATCGCGACCGAAGGACGGGCGATCTTTGCCAGCGGAAGTCCGTTTGCACCGGTGACACTCGCCGGGCGCACCCACGTGCCGGGGCAGGGCAACAACGCCTACATCTTCCCCGGTGTCGGGCTGGGTGTGCTGGTGAGCGAATCGTCGCGCGTGACCGACGAGATGTTTGCCGCCGCAGCGATCACGTTGGCCGCGATGGTCACCGAGGCTGATCTGGCGATGGGTCGGATATTTCCCGACCTCGCGATTATCCGCGAGGTCTCACTCAAGATTGCGATCGAGGTCGCGTCGATCGCGTTTCGACGTGGGCTGGCTCGCTGTCCCGAGCCAACGGATCTCGCCGCAGCGGTGAAAGCGGCCATGTACGAGCCAGCCTATGTGAGCTACGAGCGCCGGAAGACCGATCCGGCCAACAGCAAATCAGGTCGCGGCGTTTCGTAGTTCTGCGGTGGCCCGGTCCAGGATCGCCGTGATTGCGGCGACCTGTTCCGGACTGCGGCGACCGTTCATCATTGCTGCAC
>JANLVM010000539.1:0-2145 GCA_031364015.1 Gemmatimonadaceae bacterium | reverse complement strand
ACATCGAACATGTTCGCAGTCGTTGGCATGGCCGTCACCGTGGATGCCGTTGCCTGCGCGCTCGCTGGCTGCGCACCCAGCACTAGCAGTGTGACCGCTGTCGCGGCGAGGGTCACATAAAACAATCTCGTCGTCGCGCCGGTAATGTCGCGACGAATGGCAATGGTGCGGATCATGAAACGTTCCTCGGGTCGTGCGACGTGGGTTTCGCCTTCCTGGGATGCGCCGCCGAATGAAGGTACAAACTTTCCACCTTCTCGCGTGCCCACACGGTCTTGCGGAGGAACTTGAGCGACGACGTGATGCTGGGGTCGTGCGTAAAGGAACGAATCGCAATACGCCTACCCAACCCGTCCCACCCATAGCGTTCGACAAGATGCTCAAGCATCGCCTTGAGGGTGACACCGTGTAGCAGGTCGGCACGTCGAGGCGCTGTCATGCGGAGCAATATGCCTGGAGCGCCGCGTGTGATCTACCCCGGTCCAGTAGGGTGCGGTGCCTTGCATGTGTCACGCTAGTGAAGGCCGGTACGCGACACGGCGTGGGCCGAGCGCATTCCGGCACTGACTACAGGAGACTTGCACCATGAAGTCGCGCTCCCCACTCTCGACGTCGCTTGTTGCGCTCGCGGTCGCCAGCACCATGGCCACCACGCGACTCGACGCACAAATCACGGAAGTATCGCGCACAGCGGTAGCCGACGCCGCCCAGCTTACGTTCGGCCATCGCTGCGACGACCGTTTCGTCGTTCGCAACGACGGCGCAAACGCGGTGAATCTGGAGTATGCCTTGGAGAAGGGCACGGAACACACCAAGCTCACGCTCGGTGCGCGTGAGTTGGTCGAGCTCGAGTCCAGGTCGCAGTCGGCGATGGAACTCTGGATGGACGGCAAGTTGATTGCCGAGGCGCACAAGGAGAAACGTTCATGCAAGGACGTGCAAGGCACCGCATCAATCCTGGTGGCGCCGCTGGAAGTGCAGACGAACGAGCGTGAGCAACGCGCGAACTACGGCGTGGGCGCCTATCCGTTTTTTGATCCGTGGATGAATGGGTACTATGGCTACTACGGCTCGATGGGGTTCCGTCCGTTCTATCGCGGCTTCATCGGCTACCCGATCATCATTGGCGGCATTCGACACGGTGGTGGACGACGCGGTCGATAAACGCTGAACGCGGCAGCCGGTCTCGTCTCCAACTCGCTCGACACGCTCCCCGCGAGTGACGGCTGCCGCCTCATGGCGGTTGTACAGGCATCTTGTCGTCGCTGAACCTACGATTGGTGCAAGCTGATGCGCGTAATTTATCGGGTACGCGGCGTGTTGTGGCTGATGCTTGCCGGCGGCTGCTCTGCTGATAAGTCATACGGCCCGCCTGCCAACGGACGGCTCGCTATTGGAACCTGGGGTGGCGACAGTACCGGCGTCATCGTCACCGACAGTGTGACGCACGTGCACATCGGCTGCACCTTTGGTGACATTCCTGGTCGCGTCGCGCTCGACCAGGATGGTCGCTTCACCGTGTCGGGTAGCTATCTGCTGCGTGCCTACCCAATAGCCATTGGTCCCACCATGCCCGCGCAGTTCAGTGGTCGGGTCAGGGGTTCGACACTGACGGTTTCGGTGACGGTGTACGACACAGTCGGCAACACGGTGGTGGTGCGCGGTCCGGGGTCTGTGCGATTTGGAACGGAGCCGCGGCTCGGCCCGTGTCCAATTTGCCGAGTGCCGGGCGACCGGGCGTCAGCGCGTATGGCGCCGATACTCGCACCCACGCGCGAGTGACAGGCTACTTCGCGACCGTACCGGGCTTTCTGTCGTCGGGCACGAATCGGTCGCGATACGGCATGCGTACCTTGCGCAGCGACGCGGCGTCGAGGGTGGCGCTATCCGCAATGACATTTTCGGCGGCGAGCAGGAACGCCGACAACGCATACACCTGATCATCCGTCAGTGAGCCTGGTGCGGCAAGCGGCATCGCGCGTTTGATGTAGTCGAACAGCGTCGTCGCGTACGGCCAGTAGTTGCCGATCGTGTGCGGAAGTTTCGGATCGTTGGCAAACCCGAACCCTTCCGCCTTGGGATCGCGGCCCAGCAGACGAGGAAACGCGGGCGGCATCCCCTCGCCCTTCTGACCGTGGCATTGCG
>JANLVM010000528.1:0-3124 GCA_031364015.1 Gemmatimonadaceae bacterium | reverse complement strand
GGTGGGCGCACGCTCTGGTTGTGCGTGTGGGAGCAGAACCCGCGCGCCATCCGCTTCTATGAAAAGCGCGGCTTCATGGATGTGGGCAGCGCCCTGTTTCACATGGGCGACGACGTGCAGCACGATCGCGTGATGGCGCGGTCAATCGATCCGATGCCAGCGCCGGGAAAGTGAGCCTGACCGCTGCTCCGTGCTCGTAGCGTACCCGTACCACCAAATCTTCAGCGCTTCCGGCCCAGAATGGTTCCTCGGCACGTAATGGCCCCGCAGTGACAAGGATAGCGCCGCTTAGCCGCTGGCGTATGTCGTTCGTTCAGGATGTACGCGTAGTCGTACACCAGTTCTTCGCCGGGCTCGATGTCGTGAAGCGTCTCGATCCAGATACGGCCTTCATCAATAACTGCGTCGCAGTTGGGCGCGCACGAATGATTGAGGAAGCGCGCCTCATTCCCACTGACAGAGGCATCGACCACGACCTCATCGTCGATCGCGAACAAGAACGTGTGATGACGTCCGCCCGGGATGTCCGGGTACCGTGTCTCGGACTCCGCCGGTGTGATCCGCTCGCCCGCATACTCGATCAATCGCACGCCAGCAGGAATGTGACGTGTGGCGAAGCCTCCCAGGCCCTGAACGGGGGAGCGACGGATTTCAAAGGGGAATGGTTCGAGTATCAGGGTCATAAATAGAAAAATAGGCGCCCCAGATGCACCAGTCGGGCGTTCCTGGTGACACGCAGGACCCAGAACCCACTAGATTTATCAGACTAAAGGAGGGTTTCATGACCCGTACGTTGCCCATCGCCCGCGACGCGTTCATCACCGCGATGAACCGGGATACCGCAGGCTCCGATCGGCCCCGCTACACCGCTGTACTGGACGCGCTCATCGAGTGGAGTCTGGCACGGCCCGAGAAGCTCCAGTTCCGCACCGACGAGTCTGCGTCTGGGGTGGTGAGTTTTCAACGTGTGGGCTCGAACGCCGTGTTCTGGGCGGCACGCCCAATGCGCGGTGGCGGTCCCAAAATCGAATTTCTGCCGCGCGCCTCCGCGCTGCTCACCGACGAGAAGCGGGCTGCCGCGCGTGAAGCCCTCAACGCCTGTACGCGCGAACTCCTTGACGACAATGATCGCCTCGCGATCACGTTCGGTGCGCTGAAGAACCAGACGGCTCGAGATACCGTGTTCACGCTGATGGACGACCTCCTCCAGACCACGTGACCGAAAGTCTCGAATCGGCCGATCGCGGATTTTTGTCGCTCGGGCTGGATGTTCGTGTAGCCGACGCACTGGTCGCGCTTGGATACGAAGAACCGACACCGGTCCAGCGCGCGGCGATTCCGCCATTGATGGCGGGTCGTGATGTGCTGGCGCAGGCGGCGACGGGTACTGGCAAAACGGCCGCCTTTGCACTTCCGCTGCTGCATCGCGTTACCACAGACGCGCGCCCAGCAGAGCGTACGACCGCGCTGATTCTGGTACCTACGCGCGAGCTCGCCATGCAGGTGGCCGAAGCCGTTCATCGGTACGGCAAGCCGCTGGGAGTACAGGTGCTGGCCATTTACGGCGGCGCCTCCATGGAGACGCAAATTCGCGCGCTCAAGCGCGGGGTCGACGTCGTGGTTGCGACGCCGGGACGCGCGATGGATCATCTGCGGCGCAAAACGCTGCAGTTGGGCTGTCTGCGCACGGTCGTACTCGATGAAGCCGACGAAATGCTCGACATGGGTTTCGCCGAAGACATCGAAGTGATTCTCGAGGCGACACCGAAAGCGCGCCAGACCGCACTATTCTCGGCGACGATTCCGCCTCGCATCGCCTCCATCGCGCAACGACAGTTGCGCGACCCGGTGACGGTCAGAATCGATCGGGCGTCGGTACCCGATGGCGGGGCCGCCCTTGTGCGCCAAGTGGCGTACATGGTGCCGCGCGCGCACAAGATGAGCGCGTTGGCTCGTGTGCTCGATCTCGAGCATCCGACATCGGCCATCGTGTTCTGTCGTACCCGCACTGAAGTAGACGAGCTGACGGAAACGCTCATTGGTCGCGGTCTGCGCGCCGAAGCACTTCACGGCGGTTTGTCGCAGGATCAGCGCGATCGCGTGATGAACAAGTTCCGTGCTCGCAAAACGGACCTGCTCATCGCCACCGATGTGGCGGCACGCGGGCTCGACGTGAAGCATGTCTCGCATGTGGTGAACTTTGATGTGCCCGTCGACGCCGAGTCGTACGTGCATCGCATTGGTCGCACCGGTCGCGCCGGACGCGAGGGGGTGGCGATCACGTTTGCCGAGCCGCGCGAGCATCGGTTGCTGCGCAACATCGAACGGCTCACGTCGCAGCGCATTGAAATCGCGACCGTCCCGACGGTTGCCGATCTGCGTTCGCGTCGATTGGAGCTGGCGCGCGCCTCGTTGCGCGAAGCCATTCTGGAAGGGGATTTTGAGCCGTTCCACAGCATTGTGGAGTCGCTGGCCGAGGAGTTCGACGTGATGGATGTCGCAGCGGCCGCGATCAAGATGCTGGAATCCCGTGACGAGTCCGACGAAGCAGACATCCCTGTCGCGGTATCGCGTCCGGAACGACCGGCGCGCGACGATGATCGTCGTCCATTCTTTCGTGACAAGGGTGCCGAACGACCGGGTGGGCGACCGGCGGCGAGACCCGACGCGCGTCCCGAGCGCAAGTCAGCAGGGAAGCCCGCTGCCAAGTCAACAGCGAAGTCGCACGCGACGCCTGAGTGGGCGGTTGCACGACTGTGGATTGGCGCGGGTCGCAAGGCGAAAATGCGCCCGGGCGATTTGGTTGGCGCGATCGCCAATGAGGTTGGTATCGACGCGGGCTCTATCGGCGCGATTCAGATCACCGATGCGTATTCGACCGTAGAAGTGCCCGAGGAGATCGCCGACGACATTATAGCGGCGCTCAAGGCGACCAAGATCAAGGGGATGCGAGTGCCCGTGCGGCGGGATCGGACGAAGTAGTTCCGTCGGTGGCTCGTGGTGACGTGATGCGCGCCAGCAACGCGCGCACGTGATCGCGCTGTAGTTGGTATAGCCATCCTCCAAATACTGACGCGCCGATGGTGAACACCACCATCAACATGCTGGCGCGATACGCCGGATG
>JANLVM010000518.1:0-2573 GCA_031364015.1 Gemmatimonadaceae bacterium | reverse complement strand
CGTTTGTCAATGCCTCGTAACTGAACTTCCAAAGACGGGGCCTGACGCCGTCGCAGCTGTCGGCTGCCGCGCCGCGGAGCCGCTGACCATGGGCACCGGGTTTTCCCGTTGTCGCGTGAGCTCATTCCCGACAGACGGCGCAGGAGCGGTTGCGCAATATGCGGGAGTCGCAGCACGAGCATTCCGGCGCGATCCGAGTTATACACGATCCGCGATCCGTCCGGCGACCATCGCGGAGTGCCGATGCTCGCGTCTCCGCCAGCGCCGCCTCGTGCATCAGCCCGCGCACGGCGAAGTGGGCCAGCAACAGGCCGTACGCCTCGTTATACAGCGCCGCGCGCGATCGTCGGTCGTCGCGGAAACGGGGCTTCGACGCGCAGCCCCTTCACCAGCAGGCGAATGCGAGTGAAATCCTTGTCGCGCGTAACGAGGCACCATCCGAACTCGCGCGCCGTGTGTGCCAACAGCAGATCATTCTGATACGTCGCCCCGACAGACACCGTCGCCGCGCGTCCAAGCACGCCGCCAGTCTTCGCCCACGCCGCCGCACTCGGCGCGACGATGCGTCCGCGCCGCTCGAACGCGCCCAACAAGTCGCGCTCGACCAGGCGCCGCGCCGAGTCGGTCCGCGCGCCCGCCAGCAGCTCGCTCGCGACCACGCTCGACAGCGCCGTGTGCGGCAGCGCCCATTCCAGGAATTCTTTCAGCAGAAGCATGTCCGCCGGGCGGCGCAGCGCGTCGATCAGAATATTCGTGTCGAGCGTGTAGATCATCCGGCGCGGCGACTGCGACCGGCCGACGCGAATCCTCCGTCGGCGGCGACACGATCGAGCGCGCTAAAGACTTCCGTGCGAAACACAACCAGATCGAGGGCCGCGTCAATGGTTGCGGTCTCGGTCAACGCGCCGAGCGCGGTTTTCGCCGCATCAAGCTTGCGCTGATCGACCAGAATGTTCTTCCGCTTGCGCACGACGGGCGCGGGGCGGCGGGGTTTCGCCTTGACGACCTCGGGTAGGAGATCCTGGGAAACTAGCACCCGATACAGTTCCGGACAACAATATGGCTGTATAACGCCCGCACCCGCAACCCATCGCGACACACCAGCGCCTTCGCGAGTGCGATGTACCGCGTGCGCATGCGCACGAGCGCGTCACGCACGGCGAGCTCGGCCCGCACGTGACGCCGCGCCTCCCTGTTTGCGTCGCACCACCACTCCCCCTCAACCGAGCAATTCCACCGTCGGTGACAGAGCCAGGGACTTGGTGCGCTTGGCAAGACGCTTGTCGAACGTGGCAAATGTGGTGGCGCGCGCACTCCGCGCCACGTGTAAGGCGTCGGCAAAATCCAATCCACGGTCGACGGCGTCGAGCGCGGTCAGCACCGCGTCACGATCTTCCATAACGAGATGCTCGATCCCCGCGAGCGCTCGTATCGCGCGCACGACATCGCGACGCGGCAGCACGTAGAAGCCGCGCAGCACCCACTCGAGCTCGAGCAACACGGTCACCGACACGAAGGCTCGCTGCGAGAGCGCTTCAAGCGCCGCGGGTCGTTGCTTCGCCGCCTGCGCATCATCGACATCGTCGACCAGAAAGCGCGCCAGTACGTTGGTATCCAGCGACCTCACCGCGTGCCACGCCTCACAAGGGCCGCTGCATCGAAATCGTCGAGGCAGCGGGGCACCCCGCGGGCGGGCGCCTTGAGCATGCCAGCAAGACGGAGCACGTTCGATTGTTGCACCGGTCGCACGACGCGCAGTTTCAGCCCATCCGCTTCTTCCACGACGTCCAGTCGGGCGCCCGCGCCCATGCCTAGGCGGCGACGAAGGGCGGCGGGCAAGACAATTTGACCTTTTGACGAGACCAACAACGTAGACATAACGCCCCCGCGCCAGAGTGTGGTTGCATGGTAGCGAAACTTACAATGTAAGTCAACTCAATCAAGCCCACGCAGACTCGCCGTGGCTGCGCAATTGACCTGTTTTCTGCGGGGGCCCTACTTGGCGCCGCTGAGTTGTATCGCATTGAACAGGAACTTGAACGTGCCGTGCGGCTGCGCGCGCTGCAGAATTTCCGGCCCGAACAGCAGCACGCGACCCTTACCGATCTTCGCTTCAATCGCCGCGGCACCACCCTCCAGGTAGTTCTGTCCCCACGCCCAGCCACTGCGCAGCGGTGTCTTGCTATCAAACCACGCAATGCGTGTCACGCCGGCCGCAGCCGCTTGTGGTCCGAGCGCAAATACCGGACTGTCGTCAAAAAACATGTCCACGCGCTCCGTCACACCCTGCGCGTACGGATTGCTCACGTCAACGGCTGCCGTAAGCAATGAACCGGGTACGTAGAACTTGGTCCGAGGCAGTGGCGTGCCGTTCTCCACAAGCTTGTTCTCAATCGGCAGCTTGAAGGCCGTCGCGAGATTGGCAGCCGAGCTGCCAATGGCGATGATGGTGCCGCCGTTTTCGACGAATTCTCGAAGTCTCGGGATGGTACGATCGGCCGTGACGACGTACTCGATGCTCACCACGTCGGGGCAGCCGAGCATCGGGTTCAATCCGTACCTCGAGACGAGCC
>JANLVM010000494.1:0-1790 GCA_031364015.1 Gemmatimonadaceae bacterium | reverse complement strand
CGCGTGCCACTGTCTTCACGCGGTGAGTATGAGTTGCCCGAAGCGGTCGCGCTGGCCATTCGCGGTGGCGTTGAAGTTCGCGCCATCTGTGTCGCGCTTCCGGTGCTCGACCTGTCGCAGCGCGCGGATATTCCGGCGGTGGTCGCGCATCTCGCGGCGATTGAGCCGAGACCATGAGCTACGCGGCGTTCCCTCCGCTCAGTGAATCTGTCGTTCGCGCGTCGATCGCGGACGTGGGATTCCCGGAAGCAGTCGCTGAACGGTACGCGAAGCTTATTCGTGATGCCAATAGAGCGCTCGATGAAGCGAATGTGTCCAGCACGGGACGACGGACGTGGATCGTGCCCGGACGGATCGAATTACTTGGTAAGCACGTTGACTATGCGGGCGGACGTTCATTGTTGTGCACGGTCGAACGCGGCATCGTGGTCGTGGCATCGCCGCGGACTGATCGCAACGTGCTGTGCCGCGACGCGCGACGTCGAGAATCCATGGTGGTGTCGCTCGACCCGTCACCGTTCCCCGCGACGCAGGCGCCACTGCCGTGGGCGGTGTATCCGCGGACCGTCGTCCGGCGACTACAGCACAACTTCGGACATCTCGTCGTTGGCGCCGACATTGCGCTGGCCAGCAATCTTCCACCAGCGGCGGGGGTGTCGAGCTCGAGTGCGTTGGTGGTGGGACTGACACTGGCCCTGTCGGCGCTTAGCGACCTTGCGTCGGACGCACGGTGGCACGAAGCGCTGGTGCCGCGTACAGCGCTTGCGGGCTACTGTGGGGCGATGGAGAACGGCCTTGACTTCGGTATGCTCGCTGGCGAACGCGGAGTCGGAACGCTTGGTGGCGCACAAGACCACACCGCAATCCTCTGTTGTGCGCCAGGCAAACTGGACGTCTTCGGTTGGGCGCCCGTGCGCCACGAACGAGCGGTGTCATGGCCCAGCGATCACGTCCTCGTGATCGCGGTGAGTGGCGTGGTTGCGTCCAAGGCCGGCGCCGCCCGTGAACGATACAATCGGGTGGCACGCACGTCCCATCGCCTCGTGCACGCCTGGAACACGCAAGGCGGCTCGGCGCGCACGCTGTCCGACGTATTCACAGAGGCCGCAGGTGGCGACCCAGTGAGTGGCGTGCCGCAAAGTTTGCTGCACGTCGCGCACGAGGCGGCTGACACTGAGTTTTCCGAAGCGCACCTGATTGCGCGACTGCAACAGTTCCACCGCGAAACGTGGCATCATGTTCCTGCGGCGGCCGAGGCCATCGCGCGCGGCGATCTTGCTGCGTTTGCGGATATCGTGGCTGCCTCGCAGCATGGTGCGGAAGTGGCGCTCGGGAATCAGATCGCTGAGACGATCCAGCTGGTTACGTTGGCCCGGGAGATTGGCGCCGTAGCGGCGAGTGCGTTTGGCGCGGGCTTTGGCGGCAGTGTGTGGGCGATGATCCCGGCGGTTGACGCCGAGCGATTCTCGTCGCGTTGGCGCGATCGGTATGCGACGCTATTCCCACATGTCGCGAATCGCGTGCAGGTGTTCGAAACGCGCCCTGGTGCGCCTGCGTTTGAGTCGATCTAACGTGTAGTAAGCAGTATGTCCGCACGCTGGTCGCTGGTCGCAAGGAGCATCGCCGCTTGGCATCTCAAACGATGCCCTTCGTATCAATCACCTCACTCGCCTCGTCTGCGGCAAACGCAAAGCGTTGCAGGCGGCCCGTTGGAGGTCCCCGTACGCCGCCACCCGTGCAGATTCTACGCGCCCGTCGGGTGATCGCGAATGCGCAGTCGCTCTGGTTCG
>JANLVM010000461.1:0-2953 GCA_031364015.1 Gemmatimonadaceae bacterium | reverse complement strand
GGATTCTTCGACGTCGGTCGTGTCGGCACCGACGTGCACTTCCTGAATCTCGCTGAGGAGGCGCTTAGCGGCGATATGGACAACGTGTTGACACGGATAATCGAGGAGGTAGATCGGCTGCATCCTCGGGTGGTTGTGGTGGATTCGTTTCGAGCGCTATCGCGCCTCCGTACGAGAGAGGCGCCAGTGGGGCAGTTCGAAGCGTTCATGCAACGATTGGTGCTGCATCTGACGACGTGGGAAATCACGTCGCTCCTGATAGGAGAGTACGGGGAACAAGAGCTCGACAATCCAGTTTTTACCGTCGCCGACGGCATCTTCTGGCTGACGCAGGAAGCCAATCGGAACTCGGTCGTGCGCCGAGTCCAGATTGTGAAGGCGCGAGGTGTGGCATCGATGCCTGGGTTACACACCATGCGAATCACGGAGTCAGGCGTCCAGGTATTCCCACGCACGCCAGAGCGACCACCTCACATCTCTCCACGCGGGCGGGTACGGTTGTCGTCGGGTGTCGCCGAGCTGGATGCGATGATGGGAGGCGGTATCCCCGCGGGCGATTCGCTGGTCCTGGCGGGCCCAACCGGCACGGGCAAGACAACGTTCGCGATGAAGTTCGTAGCGGCCGGCCTTGAAGTGGGTGAGTCGGCCGTCATTGCGATATTCGAAGAGCATCCGGACGTGTATCTGGACCGTGGGAAGAGTATCGATGTCGACCTGCGCAAGGCGGTGAGTGAAAACAAGGTGCGCATCATCTATCTTCGTCCCCTCGACTTGTCGGTGGATGAAACGCTGTCAGAGATTCGGGATGCCGTTGGCGAGATTGGCGCGACGCGCGTGGTCATCGATTCGATATCCGGATTCGAAATGGCGCTCGCGCCCTCGTTCCGCGACGATTTCCGCGAATCGCTCTATCGGCTGATCGGCGCGCTTACGGGTCTCGGCGTCACGATGTTCTCGACCGTCGAAGTGGTGGAGCAGGAAGGGAGTTCCGGATTCCAGCTCACGGGATATCAGATCTCATTCCTTACCGACGACATTGTCAGCTTGCGATACGTGGAGATCGACGGCGAGTTGCGTAACGTTTTGGTGGTCGTGAAGATGCGAGGTAGTGACCATAGTCGGGAATTCCGCACGTACGCGATCACCAGCGGTGGCGTGAAGCTGGGCGTTTCACTGCGAGACTTTCATGGTATCATTTCGGGCATGCCCACACGCCAACTCCGAATGCCTGGCCTCGCGCGTCCCGGTGGTAATCTCGACGGGAACCACCACGGCGTCGGGAACCACCACGGCGTCCACAATGGCGAAACGGGCGTGCCTGCGGCCCGATAGCGTCGAGGGAAGTGCAACTGCGCTATCAGGGCGAAAAGTGGCTACGGCGATCTGCCAAGCGGCAACGTTTGGTCTATCGCTCCTCGCCATTGCCCTGATGGCGTAGTTGCCGTTTCACGCGCCGCCATGCCGAACGCCAACGCCAACGTCCGTCGCGCTATAGCTTGATACCAGGTTCAGCGACCAAAACGGTGCGAAGCTCCAGATTCCATGCGCACCTGCTGACGCGGCCAATGCGGTCGCGGAAACGCAGTGGCCACGGACGTTTCGTTGCGCGGAGATCAGCACCATAATGAAAGCGATCAACAGGTCCAATGTGGCCGTCGTTGCAGTGATAGTTCTCGTGGCCATGGTGGTCGCGGGACTTTTCTGGTCGTTTGTCAGGGTTGAAGACGCCGCCGAGGTTCGAAAACAAAACCGCCTGCTGGTGAATGACGCGCAGGCGTTGCTGTCGGATGTGATCGATGCCGAGGTCGGTCAACGTGGTTACCTGTTGACCGGCGATGAGGCCTTTCTGGCACCGTATCTGGTGGTGCGCGACAGCATCAAAGGTCGCCTGACGGCGCTGCTACAGACGAGCACCGACCGCGCGTCCCAGCAGCACCTGACGGCGTTGACGCCGTTCGTGGACGCCAAACTGCAGGAACTGTCGGATCTCATCGCTCAGCGTCGCCGTCAGGAGATTGTTGCGGACCCCCAAGTGCTGGCGCGTACTATCCAGGGCAAGCGCTTGCTGGACTCCATTCGTGTGGGGATAGGCAACTTTGTGGCCATCGAGAACGCGGCGCTGGATGTGCGCGAGACCGTGTTCCATAACAACTTGCGCAATCTGTTTGTCGGCATCACCGGGGCGAGTGTGTTGGCGCTGCTCCTGGTGCTGGCGTTAGTGCATCTAATCCGCCAGCGCTCGCATCAGGGCGTGAAAGACCTGGTGCATGCCGAGACGGCGCACCTGCTGGGCATTCAGCACGCGACGAATGCGCAACTGCAGCAGGCCAACCTGACTTTGGCGGAAAGTGAGGAAAGGCTCTCGGTCACCCTCGCGTCGATCGGCGATGCCGTGCTCACAACCGACGCCGAGTCACGTGTGCTGCGACTGAACCCCGTGGCGGAGCGACTGACCGGTTGGACGCAGGCAGAAGCCGCTGGTCGCCAGGTCGGTGAGATTTTTCGCATCATCAATAAGGAGACCCGCAAACCGGCAGCCATTCCCGTTACCGAAACACTGGCGAGAGGTTCGGTGCAGGGGCTCGCCAACCACACGATTCTCATTGCGCGTACCGGGAGCGAGTGCGACATCGCCGACAGTTGCGCGCCCATTCGCGATCGCGCCGGACTGGTGATCGGTGCGATTCTGGTGTTCCGCGATGTCTCGGCCGAACACGTCGCGCAGCAGGCATTGCAAGACAGTTCGGCACTGGTCGCCGCCGTGCTGAATACTGCGGCCGATGGGATCATCACCTTTCATGCCAACAGCGGCGCGATCGCGAAAGTGAATCCGGCCGCCGAACGGATATTCGGGTATTCCGCGCTGGTACTCGTCGGACAAGACTTCAGTATGCTGGTGCCTGACGTCGACCGGGATCAGCGCGACCGTTCGCTGGCGTATTACCGGCCAAGC
>JANLVM010000427.1:0-2499 GCA_031364015.1 Gemmatimonadaceae bacterium | reverse complement strand
ATCAATCCGGTCGGCGACCCGCTGTGGCATCGTTTCCCAACACCCGGTGGCGTCACGGGGTTGCTCATGCTCGCCGAGTCGCACCTGACGGTACACACGTTCCCTGAGCATGCGTCGCTGTGCGTGAACCTGTTTTGCTGCACGCCGCGCGCCGAGTGGGCGTGGTCGGAGCGGTTGCAAGAGTTGGTTGGTGCTACGGATGTACATGTGCGGCGTCTGGAGCGAGTGTACGCCGTTGTTGACGTTTCTCGTCGCCCGTATTCAACAGTATGACCACCGCCGCGCCTCGGACTACCGACTGTCCCAACTGCGGGGCGTCCATCCGCTTCTTGTGGGCGCAGGCCGTGCAAACAACGTGCACCTACTGTAAGGCGGTGCTCGTGCGTGGCGACCTGGATCTGGAGACTGTTGGCCAACAGGCGAACTTTCCTGAGACCGGATCACCCATTCAGATCGGTACGGAAGGGAAGTGGCACAACATGACGTTTTTGGTGGTTGGTCGGATCGCGTATGGATGGGCGCGTGGTCGCTGGAACGAGTGGTATTGTCGCGTGAGCGATGGTTCGAGTGCCTGGCTATCCGATGCGCAACTGGAGTATGCGATGACGGTGGCGGTGACACCCAGCGGCCCGCTGCCCGACCCCAACGCGGTTCACGTGGGCGACACGTTTTACTGGGGCGACTACGCCTACGATGTGGCCACGATGACGCACGCCAACTATCTCGGTACTGAAGGCGAGCTGCCCTTTGCGTCGTTCACGCGCGAGCGCTGCCTGTTCATCGATCTGCAAAACGACTCGGGCCAGTTGGCCACCGTCGATTTCAGCGACGATTCGCCCACGCTATATCTGGGCGCATATGGCGATTTCGAGTCATTTGCGTTCAAACACCTTCGCGAGTTCGAGGGATGGTGACGTGAGCGTACTCGCGTGACCAACGCCCCCATCGATGCGCGGCCCGCGCGTGCGCGGGCGACGTCGCTGTCCTGCCCGTCGTGCGGCGCGGCGATTGCTTTGCACGCACAAGGATGGGCCGTCACGGTCGTCTGTGGGTCGTGCAGTAGCGTCCTCGACGCGACCGATCCGAATTTGCGCGTGCTGGTGCGTCATGCCGAGGCGATATCCGTTTCGCCGCTCTTGCCGTTAGGCACCCGCGGCACGTGGCACGGCGCGCCATGGGAACTCATCGGTTTTCAGCTGGTCACGATCACGGTTGAAGGGACAGACTATTCGTGGACCGAGTACGTGGCGTTCAATCCGTATCGCGGCTTTCTGTATCTCTCCGAGTATCAGGGACACTGGAATGTTATCGAGAAGCTGCGACGTCGTCCGCAAGAAGACTCTTCAGGCGGACGACCGGTTGTGCGGCTGGATTCACTCACCTTCAAGCACTTTCAGACCGCGACCGCACGCACCACGCTTGCCCTCGGCGAATTTCCGTGGGAGCTGCGCGTCGGCGATGCCGTGGTGGCGCGTGATTTCATTGCGCCGCCGTATGTCCTGAGTGCGGAATCGTCCGATGGCGAGACCACGTGGTCGAGGGGCACGTACACGCCACCCGAGGTGATCGCCAAGGCGTTCGGATACACCAAGCCGCTGATTCACCCCATCGGCGTGTTCGCGAACCAGCCCAACCCGCATGACGCGACCGCGGGAAGGGTGTTCCGACGTTTCGGTCTGTTCCTGGTTCTGTTGACGGCGATGATCCTCGGCAACATGGTGCTGTCGCGCGGCGCCGTGGTGCACACGAATGCGTATTCGTTCACGCACGGTACCGATGATTCGGCGGCCTTCGTCACGCCGGCATTCGTGATACCCGGACGGACGTCGAGTGTCACGGTCGACATCGACGCGACGCTGGACAACGACTGGGTGTTTTTTGACTTCACACTCATCGACGAGAACTCCGGGATCTCACGGGAGTTCTCCAAACAGCTGAGCTACTACTCTGGCCGCGATAGCGACGGCAGTTGGACTGAGGGTTCACGCCGCGCGACGGTGCGACTGGCGTCGGTCCCCGCCGGGCGTTATTTCCTGCGCGTCGCTCCGGAAGGTGGCGAGCCACTCGCGCGCGATGTCAACTACACGGTGCGGGTGCGGCGCGACGTACCCAGCTTCCTCTTCTATCTCGTTGCCGTCGTGGGCCTGATTATCCCGGCCTTCTTGACGCTGGTGACCAAGGGATCGTTTGAATCGCGGCGATGGGCCGAGAGCGATTACGGATCGGCGACCGGTTCGCCGAGCAGCAACGATGAGGAAGATGAATAATGGTCCGTCTCTATACGATGTGGGGCGCGGTCGTACTGCTCACGCTGGGCACCGCGCAGTATCGCGGGTGGTCGACGAGTGCGACTGCTCTGGGGAAAACCAATCCCACGTCCGTCCGCGCCAATCCCGGCGCGTATCGTTCACCCTACTTCATTCCCGGGCGCACGATGCGCGGGAAGTGACGGAGCCTGACTCTCATGGATGCGATCTGGACCAATGTGGCGAGTGCCGC
>JANLVM010000402.1:0-2894 GCA_031364015.1 Gemmatimonadaceae bacterium | reverse complement strand
TCTCCGTCAGGTCGTGCTCGCCCGCCGAAATAAAGATCTTTGATCCCGTGATCTGATACGCGCCGTCGCCCGACGAGATAGCCTTCGTTGCGATGATGCCCAAGTCGGTGCCGGCGTGCGCCTCGGTGAGGCACATGGTCGCACTCCACGTTCCGTCGACGAGCTTATGCAAAAAGCGCTGCTTGATCTCGTCCGACCCGTGACTCATCATCGCACTGTATGCCCCGTGCGACAGTCCGGGATACATGCTGAAGGAGAGATTGGCGGAGCAGAGCATTTCCTCCATCACGAAACCCACCGTTTCTGGCAATCCCTGCCCGCCAAACGCGGGATCGGCGACCACACCTGTCCAGCCCGACGACGCGTATTGCGCATACGCCTCCTTGAACCCAGACGGTGTGCGGACTTCGCCGTTCTCCAGGCGCACGCCCTCGGCGTCACCGGACTGATTGAGCGGAAAGAGCACCTGCTCGCACAGCGCCGCGCCCTCGGTGAGCACGGTATCGATGAGGTCGGGCGTCGCGTCCTCATAGCCGGGCAATGCCGACAATTGCGCCACCTCGTGCACATCGTGCAGCAGGAATCGGATATCGTCGAGCGGAGCCTTATACGCGGGCATTGACAGCGTCCTTGGGAGGCGACGGGTGGGAAAACGACAATGCTGTAAGTTGTCGACCGATTTCGCGTCGGGCAAGCGCAAATTGCGACGGTACCGTCATGTTTGGAGTCGTTTCAGCCGCCAGTCGTTCAACCTGCTAGACTGCGAGCATCGCGCAGGAGCACTCAGGGATACCCGGGAGCCACGAATGAAGGCGTTTTTCACAGCCATTGCCGCCAACCTCGTCACGATCGCGCTCTGCGTGGTTGGCGGCTTCGTCCTGCTCATTGGCATCTTCGCCGCGGTCGGGGGCAGTAAGCCGGTAGTGGTGCGTCATGGATCGGTGCTGATAGTCGATCTGGATCAGACCTTGGTTGACGCGCCGTCAAGCACGGGACCTCGGTCGGCGCTTGACGACGCGTTGATGGCAGGTGGTCGTAGCACGCTGCCGCTTCGTTCGGCCATCCTCTCGCTTCGCGCGGCGGCGGGCGACGACGATATCAGCGCCCTGCTGATTCGCGGCAGCATCAATCCGAGTGGCTATGGGTCTGGATATGCCGCGCTCCGCGAGTTGCGGTCGGCCGTCGCCGATTTCCGGAAGTCCAGAAAACCGGTGCACGCGTATCTGGTGAATCCTGATACGCGCGACTACTACCTCGCGTCGGCGGCATCAACGGTCACACTGGATCCCTTCGGCTCACTGTTGTTTCCAGGCCTGTCGGCGGAGCAAATGTACTTTGCCGGGATGCTCGAGAAGTATGGCATTGGCGTGCAGGTCAGTCGCGTGGGCCGGTTCAAGGCGGCCGTCGAGCCGTTTACCAGAACGGATATGAGTCCGGAAAGTCGGTTGCAAACGCGCACGTATCTGAGCGAGATGTGGAGTGAAGTGAAGCGCGGCGTGTCCGAGAGCCGCGGCGTCGATACCACGGCCTTGCAGACGTTGGTCGATACGCAGGGCATTATCCTGCCCGCCGATGCGAAGTCCGCGCAGCTGGTCGACCGCGTGGCCTATTTCGACGAGGTGCTGGCCGATCTGGAAGTGCTGGCGGGCGTCCGACCCAAGCGGCTCTCGGGCGCTCAGCGCGCCGACAGCGCTGTCGCGTCGACATCGGCACCGACAAACGATCGCAAGGTGGATGTCGCCACGCTGCTGAATCAGCCCATGTTGCCGCAGGTCACGCTTGAGGCGTACGCGCCGATCGCCCACGCGCGGGCCCGCGTGTTTGGGGCGAAGCAGAGTATCGCTGTCGTGTATGCGGAGGGCGATATCGTGGACGGTCAGGGCGCGCCCGGCAGCATTGGCGGTGACGGTCTGGCGCGTGAACTCCGACGGGTACGGAGCGATGCCACGGTTCAGGCCGTGGTGCTGCGCGTGAATAGTCCCGGTGGCAGCGCGATCGCGTCGGAGAAAATACAACGCGAACTGGCCCTCATCCTTCCAGTGAAACCGATTGTCGTATCGATGGGCACGGTGGCGGCGAGCGGGGGGTATTGGATTTCCACGGCCGCGTCGCGCGTGTTCGCACAGCCCAATACGATCACGGGCTCCATCGGCGTGTTCTCGCTCGTGCCAAATCTCAAGGGTCTCGCCGCCAGGAACGGGATCACCTTCGACACCGAGAAAACCGGGCGTTACGCCGACATTTTCACGCTCGCCCGTCCGCGGAGCGACGACGAGTTGGCGATCCTGCAGCGCGGCACGGATGCCGTGTACGCGGCGTTCATCGATCGCGTGGCCACCGCGCGAAAACTGTCACGCGATTCGGTGCGGATGATCGCCGAGGGGCGGGTGTGGTCGGGAACCGACGCGATGCGGATTGGACTGGTGGATTCGATTGGCGGACTTGATGCGGCGATCAAGAGCGCGGTGAGTCTCGCGAAGATTGTCGGCGACTACGATATCAAGGAGTATCCGCGGAGCAAGAGCACCACCGAATTGCTCACCGAAATGTTCGAGCGGAAACCGCAGCCGGTCGCGGCCTTTAGTGACGCGCTGCTCACCGGCCGCGGACCAGCGCACCAGCTGGGCCGCGAAGTCATGCGGCAGATCAGTGTGCTACTGACCTATGATGATCCGCGCGGGGTGTACGCGCGGATGCCGTATGTGTTGGTCGTGCGATAGGGGGGGAACCGCCACGACGATACCGGCGATGACGGATCCTATCGCTTATCGCGCGTGATCCAGATCTAACAAGGCTGGAGGAGGGAGTTGAACGTCATCCGGGTAGCAGGAGACAGGAACTGCGACAGGACGGAGGGGAGCAGGGGTGCCATGCGACTTCAGGATACAGGGTCG
>JANLVM010000394.1:0-4204 GCA_031364015.1 Gemmatimonadaceae bacterium | reverse complement strand
GCTCATACATCGCCCCGATGTGGTCGTGCTGGACATCACGATGCCCGAGGAAAGTGGACTGTCTGCGGCCGCGCGATTGCGCACGCTCGTGCCGTCGGCGCGCGTGCTGTTGCTGAGCATGCACGATCAGGCCGAGTATGTACGCGAGGGCATCCGGCTGGGCACGCACGGCTACATTCTCAAGGATAGTGCCGGGAGCGAACTGCGTGCGGCGCTCCGCACGGTGCATGGGGGGGGCACGTTTTTTAGCCCGGCGGTCGTGAAGCGCCTGACGACAGCCGTCTCCGCGCAGGCGTCGGCAGCGGCCGGGCTCCTGGAAGCGCTCACACCGCGCGAACGGGACGTACTGGATGGCGTCGCCCGCGGTCTTACGAACAAAGCCATTGCGGCGGAGCTGGGCATCAGTCACCGCACCGTTGAAGCGCATCGGGAGAGTCTCATGCGGAAACTCGAGATCCACAACGTGGCTGGCCTGACGCGATTCGTACTCGAGGTTGGTCTGACGGGGGCACCATGATGCGTCGACGGCTTCGCGTGTTATGCGTCGCGAGCCTTCTGCTGGTGACGTCGGGTGCGCACGCGCAGCGCGTAATCGGTCCGATCGATCGCCACCCCTACGCGCCAGGCATCGACGTCCAGCACTACGACTTGGCACTCACCGTGCCGACGCGCGGATCGGAGGTGCACGCCGTGGCGACGCTCACGGTGCTCCGCGCGCGCACCGTGGACACGTTGCGCCTCGATCTGATCGCGCTCACGGTCGATGCCGTCACGGTCAATGGACGTCGTGTCGCGGTCGTACGGGACAGCGCCACCATTCGCGTGCCGCTCAAGTCGACCGACGGCACGCGGCTTGATGTTGTCGTGCGATACCATGGCGTACCGCGCGACGGTTTGATTGTTCGCGAGGACTCCGTGCGCGGATGGAGTGCCTTTGGCGACAACTGGCCCAACCGTGCGCGCCACTGGATTCCGTCGATCGATCATCCCAGTGACAAGGCCACCGTCACGTGGCATGTCACGGCACCGGTGGGCAGAACGGTCATCGCGAATGGCGTGCGACAGGCGCGCACCAACCCCGTGACTCGCCGTGATGGGAGTCAATGGCAGACCACGCGCTTTCGCATGACGCACCCCATTCCGACGTACTTGATGGTCGTCGGCGTGGCGACGATGCGGGAAACCCGCTTGGGACGCACCGCCTGCGGTGCCGCACTGGGCGGTGGCTGCGTGCCACAATCGGTGTGGACTTTCGTACCGGAAACGCCGACCATGCCGGGCAATTTTCGCGAGGCGGGCCGAATCGTTTCGACGTTGGCTGCGCTGGTCGGACCGTACCCATACAGTCATCTGTCGCATGTGCAGTCCGCCACGCGATTCGGCGGTATGGAGAACGCGACGGCGATTTTCTATTCTGATCAGGCGTTCCGGAACAGTGCGCTGAGTGTGTCGCTGATTGCGCACGAGACCGCGCATCAGTGGTTTGGCGACGCGGTCACACCGCGCCGCTGGGCGGACCTCTGGTTGTCCGAAGGATTCGCGACGTACCTCGCGGCGATATACACGCAACGCTCGCGTGGCGATTCGGCGTTCCGCACGGAGATGCGTCGGATACGCAGCGAGATCGTTGCGGCTCCCGTCGTGGCGGCACGACCGGTCGTGGATTCCATTGGTGGCGAGACGCCATTGACGCTGTTGAACGCCAACAGCTATCAGAAGGGCGGCTTCGTCCTGCACATGCTTCGGTCGCACATCGGCGATCTCGCGTTTTTCGGCGCCCTCCGCGACTATCAACGCGTGTTTCGTCATGGCACGGCCACCACCGACGACGTGCGGCGCGCGTTCGAGCGTCGCTCCGGCCGGTCACTGCAGGCATTCTTTGCGCAGTGGCTGCATCGACCCGGCTGGGTCGATCTCACGGTTAGCTGGACCTGGCGCGAGGAGTCTTCCTCGCTGGTGATGCAGGTCGTGCAGGGGAATCGCTTTCCGCCCTTCGCGGTACCACTCACGCTGACCGTGCGCGACCGCGAGGGACAAGAAACGATCGTGCGCACAATGCTCGCCGCTCAGGAATCTCAGCTGGTGGTTGTGCCGGTTCCCGGTATACGTGAGGTTTCGGACCTCTTCGCAGACCCCAGGGTAGAGCTGCTGGGGACAGTGACGATGATGCGCGCCATGCCGTGATCACGATGGGTCGGTTCCCGCCACCGCGTCCGTTACGGCATCGTTGCCGACTGTTCGTGATGCAGGGACATGGGTTCGCGAAATTATTGGTCAATGATGCCACCGCTGCTGGTTCGGCTCGACGCGCGCGATCGCGCACTCTTCTCCCGTCTCGCACTCAACGCGGGTCGGGGGCATCGACTCCGCGGCTTCTGGACCGCCATTACGCATCTGGGTGGCGCCCGATTCACGATTGCGGTCTGCCTGCTGTCCGTGCTGCTGCCGCGGGTGACGTTCGCGATTGCAGGACGTGCACTGCTATGGCTCGGCGTGTCGCACGTAGTGATTCAGGTCGTGAAACGATTTGCGGTGCGTGAGCGTCCCACGGTACGGATGTCGCTGCAGGCCCTCATCAGCGTCCCCGACCGCTTCTCGTTCCCCAGTGGACACGCCTGCGCCGCCATGACGGTTGCCGCCGCCTACGCCTGGGCCTTCCCTGTGCTTGCCGTGCCGCTCCTGGCGTTGGCAATGCTGGTCGGCCTGTCCAGGGTTGTGCTGGGAGCTCACTACCCAGGAGACGTAGCGGTCGGACAAGTCATTGCCTTGGCTTCCGCCTACGGAATGCTGTCGCTGGCGTGAGGCAGATCACACCGGCGTGACCCGGAGACTTTGGGGTCGTCAGCCAAGGAGTTGATCGACCTACTCCCCGTCCTCCTGTCCGCTTGCCGCATGGTTCTGCCGGCCGACTCCGCGCTTCTCAACTTCGACACCGCTGTCGACCATTTGGAATCCACCGCGCGACTGCGCTTGGTGGGTTGTCGCGTGGAGCACGCACGTGGAGCCGTCACGCGCGCCGTGGTGGAATGCGACGGACCTGCCAGTGGCCAGCGAACGGTCGGTCGACAAGAAGGCTCCACCTGTCCGGGCGGCGATTTGCGACTGGCGGCCCTCGCGACCCTCGATGCGGTCGCGCAAGCCACGTCCGGAGCGCTGCGGCTAGAGCTGATTGGCGTCAAGCCACTCCGGGCATTCGATACGAACATCGTGGTGGTCGCGGTCCTCGCGCACCACGAGGGCGTCGTCACGCGGATTGTGGGTGCTGCGCTGTGGGAAGACGACGCGCTGGTTGGCACGGCTCGCGCGACGATGCATGCCGTGAACCGGATCGCCTCGCCGTTGCTGAGCAGACTGGTGGTGTAGCGCGCGGAGCGAGCCGCGGAGCGAGACGCGTCCCGTGACGCAGCTTGCAGACGGTGGTGCCGATTCACCAGACAAATTGGTAGCTTTTGCCCGTGCCTCCTTCCCTGCGTCTCTCACGGTTCGCTATCGGCCTGTTGTTGGGGTGCGCCGCGTGCCGCGTCGGCACACCGACGCCATCGCCGACGCCCTCCCCGACCGCTGCGGCGTCAGCCGACCGGCGCACCACGTCGCCCGACCGCGCGCGGGTTCCGGCGCAAGGCCAGCGTGCTGCCATTCCACCGGCTGCCACGGCTGACGATTTTGCGCGCACGGTCGTCTCGGTTTTCGGCGAGAACGCGGCACTCCGTCTGGACACCGCCGGTGCCTTGGGCGCGGAACCCGTATGGGACATCGATGTGCGTTCGTACGAGACGCACGCACGCGTCGCACACTATGTGCAGCTGTTTACGACCAGTGGGCGCGATCGATTCGCTGCACGCCTGTCGCGCGGCTCCCGTTATGAGCCGATGATTCGTGCCAAGCTGCGGGCGAGCGGTATGCCCGAAGACCTCACGTATTTGGCGCTGATTGAAAGCGGCTACGATCCGCACGCGTACTCGCGGGCCGCTGCGGTTGGCATGTGGCAGTTTATGACCGGTACCGCGCGCGACGTCGGTCTTCGTGTGGACTGGTGGATGGACGAACGGCGTGATCCGGTGCGCGCGACCGAGGGGGCCATTCGCTTTCTCGGCTCACTGCAGAAACAGTTCGGCTCGCTCTTTCTGGCAGCGGCGGCGTACAATGGCGGCCCGGGACGCGTGGCGCGCGGCCTCACGCGCTTCGCGGTCGAGATGGACGGAGC
>JANLVM010000312.1:0-1664 GCA_031364015.1 Gemmatimonadaceae bacterium | reverse complement strand
ACCGTGAAAGCAGAAAGGCCAATGTCGATCCGATGGTGGCACCGACAAAAACGATCGCGACACCGTTGACGAGTCCGAATATTGCACCGGCAGCCAGTGTGAGCAGCGAACCAGGAATGAACGCGACGGTTGCCACGGCGTATCCGAGGATGAACACCAACGGACCAACGGCGCCGAGGCCTTCGATGTACTGCGCAAACTCCGGCACGAGGGCGCCGAGTCGACGTCCCGCAAACACGAGGGCCACAACGATACCCAGCGCCAACAGCGCGCGGATGGCGATCGTTGTCCGGGAGGTTACGGTGGAAGTCGCTGTTGAATCGGAACTCACGTCGAATGCCTGATTGCACTGAAAAAGGTGTCGGCGCGCCTACGACTGGCGCGCAGGTCGCACGATACCTACGACGGACGGAAGGAGCTAGATCTCTTCGCCGACCCACTGGAGCTGGTCCTCAAGCGCTGCAAGCGGCAGCTCGACCCCAATAAACAGCGCGACCGGCGTCGCATCGGCGTGAGGCCACGAACGGTCCAATAGCACCTGCTTCCGCCCCTCGATGCGGTTCCACACAAACATTTCCGTAGGACGATCGCTGAAGCGCACCATGCCTTTCGCCCGAACCACGGACGGGGGCAGCGATCGGACGAAGCTCAGGAACGCCACCCGATTGACCAGCGACGGGAGCGCGAACGTGGCGCTGGCGAATGGGTGAGTGTGCGCACTGGCCGACCCCGACTCGCGGGTCGCTTCGCCGCCCGCCATAGCCGATCGCGTCACGAGTGTACGCGACGCCCACGGACTCGCCGATAGCTCGACCAGTGTATCGGCGAACCGCGCCGGCGTGGTGAGTGTGGCGCGCGCGTTCACGATTCGGATGCTCGCTTCCACGGCGGCGAGTCGCGGCGCTTTGAGTCGGTGCGTCCAATTGAGCACGATATGCGTTGCGGTGCGCGTCTGCGCGGCTTCAAGCGCATTGTGCCACCAGCGCCGCTGCCAGCGCGATGCGTCGACGACAGTGATCTGTACAGGGAGCGTGAACTGCGCCAGTCGTTGGTCCATGGACAGGTACCCCAGTAACTCGTCAGCTTCGGTCGCCCCATTGGCCTCAATCAGCATGACATCACCGGCGCTGCCGGTGACCGCGTGCAGGGTGTCCATGAGTTCGCGCAACGAGGTGCAGCAGACACACTCACCATTAAGAGGCGTCACCAGGGCGTCCAGCTGCGCCAGGCGCGCGGCGTCGATGGTGGCATTCATGAAGTCGTTCAGAATCACCCGGGGACGTAGGCCGCGTGCGTGCAACTCCGGAATGACCTCGGTAAGGAAGCGTGTCTTACCCGCTCCCAGGAAACCGACCAGCAACACGAGCGGGATCACGGACACACAGGGGCCGACAATCTGACCGCGTGGCGCGTCACCATTGTACGTTCGAACTGGGGAAACTGCGACGTGGCATCATGCGGGAAATGACGTGGCATCATACGGGAAATGTTACGCAGTTGTCATGTTCGGCGCGATATGGCACGCCGGGGGTCGGCGAGACGGTAGACCTCGCGTTACTATTGAGATGGCCTCTCACCCGGACGATCTATGCAGAACAGACGCGAATTCATCGGACGAGGGCTGACGGCCCTCGGCGCCGCAGCCACATTCAAACCCTCGGCGT
>JANLVM010000309.1:0-2208 GCA_031364015.1 Gemmatimonadaceae bacterium | reverse complement strand
TCAAAAGCGGTGAAGGAGCCGGTCGCCTCGTTGGTGCTCAGCAATAGTTTGCGCGCTGCGGTCACGGGTTACCTGCGCACGCTGGCCAACGAGGTCGCTGGCGACGGAGTCACCGTGAATACCGTATTGCCGGGATTCACCGCCACGGAACGACTGGAATCGCTGGCCGCGGCGACGACCTCGCGTACGGGCGCGACGCGCGAAGCGGTCTATGCGGGCTGGGTGGCACAGACGCCCGCGGGACGCCTCGGGCGCCCCGAGGAGTTGGCGGCAACCATCGTGTTCCTCGCGTCGCATGGTGCTGGTTTTATCACCGGGCAGGCCATCCTTGTTGATGGTGGCACGGTCAACACGTTGTTGTAGGCTTTCACCCACTACACCGAGCGTCGCATGAGTCGTATCGAAGAAACCGAGTGGATTTGGAAGGACGGCACGTTCATCCGTTGGTCGGATGCGCAGGTCCACGTTCTGAGCCATTCGATGCAATTTGGATCGTCGGCATTCGAAGGCATTCGTTGCTATAACACGTCGAAAGGTCCGGCGATTTTTCGTCTGCGTGAGCATCTCACACGTCTGATGAATTCAGTGAAGATCTACCGGATAGAATTGACGTATTCGATCGACGACCTCATCGCGGCGACTCGCGAAGTGGTGGCGCGCAATCATGTCGAAACGTGCTATATCCGTCCGATGGTTGTGCGCGGCTACGGCGCGGCAGGCATGGTGCCCTTTGAGAGTCCCATTGAGGTGTACATCCCGTGCTGGCCGTGGGGTGCGTACCTCGGTGAAGAGGCCCTGGAGAAGGGCGTCGATGCGTGCATATCGAGTTGGCATCGCATGGCGCCGAATACCGTGCCAGCGTTGGCGAAAATCGCCGGCAACTACCTCAGTGGACAGCTGATCAAGATGGAAGCGCTGGCCAACGGGTACGCCGAAGGGATTGCTCTGTCGACGACCGGCACCGTGAGCGAAGGTTCGGGACAAAATGTGTTTCTGGTAGCCGATGGTGCGCTGGTCACGACACCGCTTGACGGTTCGCTGCTGGGCGGTATCACGCGGGACAGCATCCTGGCACTCGCCAGGCGCGATGGGCTGACCGTACGCGAACAGACCATTCCCCGCGAGATGCTGTACATGGCCGACGAAGTATTCTTCACCGGCACGGCGGCCGAACTCACACCAGTGCGCAGCATCGACCGCATCACGATTGGCGCGGGCAAGCCGGGACCGGTCACCACGCAACTGCAGCGTGCCTTTCTGGACATCGCGCACGGACGCGCCGACGATACGTTCGGCTGGTTAACGCATGTGCGCTAACGGCGTGTCATGGCGCTAGGCTCCACCATGTATACGTTCGACATCACGTTGTCGAACGTGGATCGGGGGTGCTACGAGTCGTTGGCATTGCGCGTGCCGATGCATCCGTCGGAGTCGCCGGAGTATTTCGTGACGCGCGTGTTCGCCTACTGTCTCGAGTACGCCGAGGGGATTGTGTTCTCCAAGGGGGTGTCCGACCCCGACGAGCCCACGATCGCGGTGCGCGATCTCACCGGAGCCATGCGGGTCTGGATCGAGATTGGCGCACCGGATGCGGCGCGACTGCACAAAGCGGCCAAGGCATCACCGCAGGTGGCCGTGTATACGCACCGCGATCCGCTGCAGTTGCAGCGACAGTGGGCTGGAGAGCGCATTCATCGCGTTGACGAGATCCCGCTGTATGCCATCGATCGCGACCTGATCGCCGCGTTGTGTGAGCGCCTGGAACGTCGAATGAAGTTTTCACTGTCGGTGACCTACGACATGATCTATCTCGACCTCGACGGCGCCACGCTGTCGGGCGTAGTCACGCGGTGGCCCCTCCAGGCGGCGTGAACCTGCATTCCCACGATTTCCTTCACGGGGTTCTCATGACGAAGAGACTGCTTTGCGGTATGCTGTGCGTGAGTGCGACGCTGATCTCGGCGTGCGCTGACACCGACGCCGACGAAGGTGAAGGCCCACCGAAAATCACGTTCCTCACACCGTACGGACCACCGACGAATCCCTTTTCGCCGGCCGTGCGCGTGGGTGACATGCTGTACCTTGCCGGACAGCTCGGCACGGACAGCACCGGAGCGCTAGTGGCGGGCGGCATCGAGCCCGAGACCCGTCAGACGCTGACGAATATCGCGGATGTGCTGGCGAAGACCGGCTCGTCGATGGACCGCG
>JANLVM010000242.1:0-2840 GCA_031364015.1 Gemmatimonadaceae bacterium | reverse complement strand
CGAAGGCCTTGCTCGGCTCATCGCTGAACAGGATGCGCCGGGTCGCATCAAGCACACGGCCGTTACACCGATGATGGAGTTCGGACCGCGCAGCACCACGCCGGTCGACGCACCGGCGCGCACACAAATCGCGCCCTTCGCCGCGGCGCTCAGTGCCGCGGGGCTGCACGCCCTCACACCAGAACGCATGGACCTCGCGCTCTGGGAAAAATTCCTGTTCATCGATCCGTTCGGAACCGTCGGCGCAGCCACGCGCGCCCCGATTGGGATTATGCGTTCAGTGCCCGAAACCCGCGCACTGCTGGACCTGTGCCTGCGCGAGGTACGCGCGGTGGGTGCGGCGGTCGGCGTCGCGCTGGGTGACGAGGCGATCGAGCGCACCTGGCAGCGCTACGACATGCTGCCGCCGGAAAGCACCGCCTCGATGCAGCGCGACCTCATGGCTGGCCGTCCGTCAGAGCTCGAGCTGCAAACCGGATCGGTAGTCCGACTCGGTCGGGCGCACCGCGTCCCGACCCCCGCGCACGACGTGCTTTATGCCGTGCTAATTCCCTTACAACGGCAACCACGCCATCAGGGCTAAAGGGCTACGGCGATCAGTAAAGTGGCTCGTTTGACCGATGGCGTTTGGCCGTTTCGCCCTGATAGCGTAGTTCGTTTGTGATCGAACGTAATTCGTTTGTGACCGAACAATGGTAAAACCGCGCTATCAGGGCAAAAGCGCGACGGCGGGGTCCCTTTTGACCGATGGCGTTTGGCGTTTTCGCCCTGATAGCGTTGGTGCCGTTGCCAGCGCTTGCTCGCCTTCACGTCCTAGCGAAAACCCGCCGCAGGAAATCACAGCGCCAGGCACGATTCCCGCGTAACTTACCGACATCGATTCAGTAACCCTTGGTCCGGCCTCCTTCCCGCCGGATTTGCGGCGTGCGACAGCCCGTGGCGTTGTGTACCGCCTCATTCCCAGTGGAGTGCCCAGCAGCATGAAGTTTTTGCTCGCGTGTTCCAGCATGATTGTAGCGACCACCACGGCGACTGCCGTTTTGCCACGCGTGGCAGAATCGCAATCGTCGTCGGCCATGTCCGCGCGCTTTTCCCCGGTGCGCGCGTCTGCCACCTACGCGAGTCATCCGGTCGCGCGAACGACCACAACCACCACGGGGAGCAGCGCCGTAGGCGCGCGTGGTATCGCGACGAGTGCGCTCACCGAGGTGGTGACCAGGTACTGCGGGAACTGCCACAACCCGACGATGCGCCGCGGCAATCTCAACTTGCGCGGGTTTGTCGTCGACAGCGCCTTTGAAAATGGCGAGGTCGCGGAAAAGATGATCCGCAAAATGCGCGCGCAGATGATGCCGCCGCCGGGTTCCAGGCGTCCCGCGGGTGACACCCTTCTGGCGCTCACGGAAACGCTCGAGCGCGTGATGGACGCGTCGGCACCGATCAATCCTGGGTCGCGCACCTTTCAGCGACTCAACCGCGCCGAGTACGAGCGCGTGATACGCGACTTGTTCGGTCTCGAGATCAATGCGGGTGATTGGCTTCCGCTCGATACGAAGAGCGCCAACTTCGACAATATTTCTGATGTGCAGTCGCTCTCGCCGACATTGCTCGACGGGTATCTCAACGCGGCTGCCTCAATCAGTCGCATGGCCATCGGCGATCGCTCGGCAGTCGTGTCTCAATCGCTGTACAAGACGTCCCCGTTCGGCTCGCAGCATCCGTGGGATCATGTCGATGGCACGCCGTACGGAACGCGTGGTGGTATGGTTTTCGTCAAGGACTTTCCGGCGGACGGCGAATATCAGTTCCGGCTGAATGTGGGCGGCGGTGTGGGTCGTCCCATTGAGGATTTGGATATTTCCGTGGACGGGGAGCGCGTGGCGCTGATCCGCTACGACCGCGGTATCTCGCGCAATGGCGAGTCGGCGGATTTGCCATCCGGCGCGGACTTTATCGACACCGAGCGTCTGCGCATCAAAGCCGGTCAGCGTAAGGTATCGGTGGCATTTCTCAGGAATGCCGAAGGCCCGTACGAGGACCTGATCAAGCCGCACGATTGGTCACGCGCCTCGAGTGGTACGGGCTCCGCCGGGACGACCGAGCCGCCCCCGTTGATGGAAGTGCTCATCACGGGTCCGTACAAGGTGACGGGACTCTCCAACTCACGCAGCCGCGATCGCATCTTCACCTGTCAGCCCACCGCGAAATCTGCGCAGCGCGCGTGCGCCGATCAGATCCTCACGCGCATGGCCGCGCGCGCGTATCGCCGTCCGGTGACGGCGCGCGATCGGGCAAGCTTGCTCAAGTTCTACGATAAGGCGGCGGGTGAATCTCGCGACGGCTTTGAGGACGGGATCCGCATGGGCCTTCAGGCGATGTTGGCCAGCCCGTATTTCATGTTCCGCTTCGAGAAGGAGCCAGCGAACGCTGTCGCCGGGAAGGACTTCCGCATCGATGACTTCGAATTGGCGTCGCGTCTGTCGTTCTTCTTGTGGAGCACCATTCCCGACGAGCGTCTGCAATCGTTGGCGACGCGCAAGCGGTTGTCTGATCCGGTCGTTTTCACGGCGGAAGTGAAGCGCATGTTGTCCGACCCGCGGGCCGAAGCCATGTCGACGCGATTCGCGGCACAGTGGTTGCGATTGCAGGATCTCGAGAAAGTGCACCCCGATGCGTTCCTGTTCCCGGACTTTGATTTATCGCTCTCGCAGTCGATGCAGCGCGAAACGGAATTGTTCTTTCAGGATATTGTGCGGAACGACCGCAACGTGCTCACGATGTTCACCGCCGATTCGACCTACGTGAACGAACGGCTGGCGAAACACTATGGCATTCCGAAT
>JANLVM010000192.1:0-4745 GCA_031364015.1 Gemmatimonadaceae bacterium | reverse complement strand
CGCGTAGCCAAAGTCCTTGACACCATCCTTGGTGATCTGGGTCTCGGCGTTGGTTGCTACATCGCGCACCCAGAGATTCCAGTCGCGAACGAAGGCGGCGGATTTTCCGTTGGGGGACACCGCTTCAGGGGGACCGCTACGAGGCTGTCCCGACTGCGCTGACACGTCAGGCGCGCTTGGTATGCCGACACAGGCGCCGCGATTGCTTTCGCAGTCGGTCTTCGCGCCTGTCGCCGGATTGACCACGACGACGGGTGAGGTGCCGTTGTCGCGTCGAACGCGATACCAAAATCGACCGTCGGGCAACCAGGTGGGCTGCACCCCGATATTCGATACCAACGGGATCGTCGCAAAGCCCAACGCTTTTTCAGCGCGGGCGTAGTCGTCGACGGTGAGTACTCGTGTCTGTGCGCCCACTGCGGCGGCTGCCAGCACAGTGCTAACGGTGGTGAGGCGAGCAACAAGTCGAACGCGCATACGGAAAGAGCTGAGGTGGGCCAACACCCCATCAAGCTGATGCCACGGCCGCCGGAGTCAAAGGGGGGCGCCCTTGGCCGCTAGCTCCGTGCGATCGCTGATGCCGTGCGCAGCCCCACCGCGGCAAATGTCAATGTGCCATTGCAGCATGACGCGCTCACCTGCGCCGGAGCGCCCGCCACCCACAGATTATCGTGGTCGTGCGCGCGGCCCCATGCATCGACCACGCTGGTGGCTGGATCGGTGCCCATGCGACAGCCACCGGCCGGATGCTCCTGTCCCAGGTCGTTCGCGCTGTTTTCCATGCGCAGAATATCGCCGCCGCCCGTTTTGGCCATGCGCGTGAACAATGCACGCAGCTGGTCTTCCTGCCACAACTTGAGCGCCGCACTCTCCGGCGCATCGCGAAAACTCACACTCGGCATGGGATCGCCGAAGCGGTTCGTATGCGTGTCATCGAGCACCAATTTGCTTTCTTTGTCCGGAAGGACGTCGTAGTACGCCCGCACACGCGCCGTCGCTCCTTTCGTGCGCTGTTGCCAATCGGCGAGCAGGGCATCACCCATGAGGAGCGCGCCGGTGTCGTCGCGAAGGCGGGGTTCGCGCCCGACACTCGATTCCCAAATGCGCAGATCGTGCCGCAAATATCGCGCCGACCGCGCCGGACGCATGAACTGTTTGCTCACCAACGAATGCTGCGTGTTGATGCCCGGATAGAGGTCCAGCGGGACGCGGAGATACGCATTGATATTGCGGTGTCCGGCCAGATACTTCCCCACGAGACCGCTGCGATTGGCCAGTCCGTTGGGATGATTCGTATCGCGCGAGAGCAGCAATAGGTGCGGTGACCACACGAAGCCCGCCGCCAGCACCACGGTCTTCGCTTCGATCGTCACCGGTGCGCCATCGGCGCCGGTTCGATTGCCGGACACGCGCACAATGCGTCCGGTTTTCGGATCAGCGATAAGTTTTCGTACCAGCGTCTCGGTGAGTAGTGTGACCTTCCCGCTCTTCACTAAGGCATCCCACGTCCAGTCGGGTGTGTATTTGGCGCCGGTGGGGCACACAGGATAGCAGGTGTCGCACCGCTGGCATTGTGCCCGGCCATCGCGCACCACGGAGTTCTTCGCCGACGGTGTTCCCCACATCGCAATGTCTGAGCGCGTTGCCCACTGCTGCAATTGCGCGAGATTGTAGTTGAGGGGTAGCGGCGGCATGGGGTAGGGTTTGCCGCGAGGATCAAGCGCGGGCGGTCCCTGCTCACCGGCGACGCCCATGCGCTCCTCCGCTTCCTGATAAAACGGATCAAGATCGTCGTATGTGAACGGCCAATCGTCGCCGACACCGTACAGCGACTGCAAACGGAAATCCTCCGGTGAATAGCGCGGCGAAACGCCGCCCCAGTGCATCGCGAGTCCGCCAACCGTCATGCTGGGCGAGAACCCCCATGTCGCGCCAAACGCGTTCTGGTCATCCAGGTGATCCTGCTTCCACGGACTCTCGCCATAGGCGACGTAGCGCGCGCGCGCGTTGGTACGGTCCGCAAACGGTGTCGACGCGCGTCCCGCTTCCACGACGGTGATGGCGCGCGTCGTATGCTCGGCCAAATGTGCCGCCATCATTGCCGCGGTGATGCCACTGCCGACAATGAGGATGTCGGTCTCGAGGGACTTGGGCGTCTGCGTCATGTGCCGGCCTGGGGTGTTCGCCCCACCGCAGTCGAGCCGGCGATGGGAAGCGGTTTGCGTGTTGCGTCGTTCAGCATTCGGCAGGTAGTCGGCGACACCTTGGCGCCGAAAGCACGGTCCCATGCATCAGGCGAAGAGGCCCAATGCGCCATGAGTGCCACGGCGACATGCCCCGCTGCCAGCGGCGACGGCAGTCGATCCCCGCGAACTCCACGCGTTGCCATCGCTACCAGTGTCTGGCGATCCTTGATGGTGAGCGTCGCGAACGACCCATGGTGCACACGTTGGGCCAGCACCTCAAGGCCCTCCAACTGTGCACTCCACGCGGGCACCGGATCAGACGGCAGGTATCGCACATCTGCATAGCCGTAACCGTGCATCTCCTCAGCCACCGGCTCGTACCCGTCACACCAGGCCACGAACGCGTCGATGGCGGCGCGCACTCCCGGCGCACCGAGCGTGGTTGGCAGCACCGTCTCGCCAAGCGCGGTAAGCTGCGGTCCGCGAATGCTCGAGACGCGAGCGGGGCGCGTGCCGGCTTCAGGTTTCGCGCGGTCGGTGCCCGGCGCGCATGCGGCGGCGGCCACGAGCACACTGGCCGACTTGAGAAAGTCACGCCGATTGGCACCGCCTGGGATGTTTCGGCTCATGGTGTTCCGCGCTGAGTGCGCGATGTCGGTGGACTGTTGCGATAGATGCGACCCGCGCGCATGACGAATTGCACGCGCTGCGCTGCTTCGATCTCCACCGACGGGTCGCCATCGGTGGCAATCAGATCGGCCGCGTACCCAACTGCGACCCGACCAATTTCCCGTTCGAGTCCAAGTGACTCTGCGGCCAGCGACGTCGCGCTTATCAATGCGTCCATTGCCGATTGACCACCGCGTCGTACGCGACACACCAGTTCTTCGGCGTTGCGCCCGTGTGCGCCCGCGACCGCGTCGGTCCCAAACACCAGTTTGAGTCGCTTCGTGCGACTTGCCAGTCCGATACCCGCTTCAGCCAGTGGGAGCGCCTTTTCCATTGACGCAAAACCGACGGCGTTGTAGTTGCCGATCCCTTCAAACCATGCCTTGTTGTCGAGATAGTTGCGGAACACCAAGCCGCATTGCGGACCGAAGAATGTCCCGCGCTCCACGAGCAGCGCACGCGTTGCATCGTCCGCGAACACTCCATGTTCCACCTGTGTGCACCCCGCGCGCGCGACGCGCTGCACGGCTTCTGCGGAGTGCGCGTGCACCACCGAGCGCAGGCCCTGAGCTTTCGATTCGCCACAGGCCGCCTCGAGCTGCGCGTCGGTCATCGTAGCCTCGCCGCCATCGCGAATTGATTTCGACGCGAAGATCTTGACGACATCGGCACCCCGTGACTTGAACCGCCGCACCACGGCGCGCAACGAGTCGGGCGAGCCACCGGCGCTTCGTTCGTTCAAGGAACCAAGCGACGTGATCACGCGTGGACCAGGAATGATGCCGCGATTGATGGCATCACGGAGGTCGCCGTTGTCGGCTTCGCCGATGCTTTGGACGGTCGTGAAGCCGGCCTGCAGCGTCGCCCAGGCATTCCCCGCCTGATTGAGGGCGACCGTCGCCGGTGTGTCGCCATCACTCTCGGAGTGCAGGCGGTTCCGGGCGGTGATGTACCAGCCAAGATGGACGTGCGTATCGATAAGTCCCGGCAGCAGGGTGCGCCCCCGCAAATCGATGCCGTTGATTGGCAACGGGCCCGCGACGGGGCGGAGCGCGGTGATGCGGCCATCGGTGACCACCACATCCTGTTTGGCCAGGACGCGACCGGTGCCGTCCAACACGCGCCCGGCGCGCAACACGACGGTCCGCCCCACTGGAGCCGACTGCGCCTGAAGGGTCGCGGCGGTCGCCGCGAACAGGGCGACGACCGTGAGTCCGAGGCGGATGTTTCGTACAAAGTGCAGGCACATGTGTAGGAGGGTTGAGGACAGGTTGAAAAGACAGACCGCGCCAGCTTCCTGCAAGTCCGCTAGCTTCCCCTGTTCCCCTAACCTTGTGAGGCTTCATGCAGCGGACGGCTCAGGCAGTATGGAATGGCAGTGGATTGGAAGGCAGTGGTTCGCTCTCCACGCCAAGTGGGGTTCTCAAGAACCAGCCGTATTCGACCAAGCTGCGCTTTCAGGATGAGCACGGCACAGCGGGAACGAATCCAGAGGAGCTGATCGCGGCGGCACATGCGGGCTGCTTCTCGATGGCGCTCTCATTTCAACTCACGAACGCGGGCCATGTACCGACGGCGCTGCGAACGCAGGCGGTGCTCACACTGGAAAAGCAGCCCATCGGATTTACCATCACGGGCATTGTGCTCAAGGTGGAGGGCGACGTTCCGGGCATCAGCGCGGAGCAGTTCACGGAACTTGCGGCCACCGCAAAGGCCAACTGCCCGGTGTCGCGCGCGCTCAGCGTGCCGGTCACCCTCGAAGCAACATTACTGCAGTAATGACAACTGCGGTCAGGGTACTGCCACTGCGGTTGCCGTACTCCGACTGCGGTTGCCGTACGCCGACTGCCTTCACTAATGGCCACGCAACTAGTCGCACTCGTGTTGCTC
>JANLVM010000176.1:0-14683 GCA_031364015.1 Gemmatimonadaceae bacterium | reverse complement strand
CGGCTCGCAACCGTTACAACGCCAGCAGCCCAGCACGTGCGAATAAGAGTGGTATTGACACCTGCAATATTGTTGCGGATGCTGCAGATTGGCCGTGGTGCGGATCTCGGCGAGGAACCGCTCAGCGCCGAGCGAAACTTGCCGTAGACGCGTACCAGTTGTATGATTATCCGTATGAAGACTACGCTTGTGCTTCCTGACAACTTGGTTCGCACCCTCAAGCGACGAGCTGCGGAACGCGGAACGACGCTGTCGCAGATCGTGGCCGAGGCGCTCACGCGCGGGTTGGAGACGGCGCCGGCTCTCGATCTTCCCCGACTGCCGACGCATCGGATGGGTAAGCCGCGTGTGGATGTCGCCGACCGCAACGCGCTGTACGACGCCATGGACGGCGCGTAGTCCGTGTTTGTCGTCGACACCAATCTGCTGCTGTACGCCGTGAATCCCGACGCCGATGAGCATAAGCAGACGTACGCGCTCATCGAGTCCTGGCGTCACGACGACCGGCGTTGGTATGTGACATGGAATATCGTCTACGAGTTCCTGCGCGTGAGCACGCACCACAAGGTGTTTGGGCGGCCATTGTCCCTCACGCAAGCGACCGAGTGGATTGCGGCGCTCGTGGGTAGTCCGAATGTCGGCGTACTCACGCCAACTGATCGACACGTGGATGTTCTTGCGGAGCTCACCGCACGCCATTCACGGCTGCGCGGCAACTTGGTGCATGACATGCACACCGTCGTCTTGATGCGCGAGCATGGGATCACGGAAATCCGCACCGCCGATGCGGACTTCCATCAATTTCGATTTCTTACGGTCGTCAATCCGCTCGTCAGCGGGAGCGTCTGACTTGCGCGCTACGAGACCACTTCAGTCATCGAGGGAACCGCGCCTTGCTTCGGTGGCGAGCCCGTCAGTGCCGCTTCGCGCGTAGCCGCTTCACCAGCTACTTCGCCGATTTCACCGCCGGCGACATCTGTTCGCCTGCAGCAGCTCGGTCGTTGCGGCTTCGTCGTCGCTGGGTCCGCACTCAACGCTTCCTGGTGTGCGGCCAGCGCAGCGGCCGCATCACATCCCTCGATCCCGACTTGGGAGAAGCCCATTACGGACAAAGCACGAACCAAAGGCGAAAGCGGATCGGCGGCCACCGCCTGAAGGGCCGCATCACGACTGATCTCGAGGTTGCCAAGAGTGGCGTGGAGTAAGGCTTTGTACGCGTACGCGAGCGCGTCGTTCGGATCCATCGCCAGCGCCCGCAAAGATATCATCGAGATCGCGATCGTAGCGCTCACTCCAGATCTGGAACCCGTCGCATGTGCCCATGAGCTGCACAGTCACGCGCACGCGATTCCCCGCGCGTCGCACACTGCCCTGCATCACCGTGCGCACGCCGAGCGTCTGTCCAATGGCCGACAGCTCGGCGTTCTTGTTCTTGAACGCAAAACTCGACGTGCGGGCCGCCACCTTGAGCCCTTTCACCTGCGTCAGGGCCATGATGATGTCGTCGGTAATGCCGTCCGAGAAATACTCATTGTCCGGATCGGCGCCCATGTTCGTGAACGGGATCAGCGCCACCGACGCATCGTTCGCGCGCGGAGCAGCACCAACCGCTTCGCCGGAGCGCAGCGCCTCCACCACCCGCGCGCCACTCGACAACCGATCGTCGCGTGAACGTTCCAGCAATCGCGCAACCACCTGACTCAACGCCATCGGTACTGACGCGCGCACGGTGCTCACCTGCGGCGGTGTACGCACGAAGCGCTTGGCAATGAGCGCCTGCACCGTGGCACCCACGAACGGCGCCTCGCCGGTAAGCATCTCGACGTTTGCGTTGCTATCGTCCACGGTACTCCTGCATGAGCGCGGCCCAGCGTGTGTGGATTACGAAGCAGGGGAGTGAGCGTAGGCACATTTACTATCGGGTAGAAGCCGGGATGCTAGCACCCACAGAAGGACAGACTGAGACGGTGCACGATGTTCACAGTCTCGCAAGACTCCGCAGGCGCTCTACTATCAGATCGACGTACCCAGGGATCATCGGCGCGTCGGGGAGACATCCCGATACCACGTCGTCGGCCCCTATCGTGCCCAGAAAACTCTTCGTCGCTTCAGCGATGAATCGACAGGCCGCACCGTCCATCGCCGCCACTTCCTTTAGACTTAGCTTTCCTCCGCCGCATCCCACTCCGCCCAGCTTCCTACTCGCTCCAACTGCCTCGACGTGACGCTTCTTTCGCTCTCAAACATTGGCGTCTCCTTCGGCGCGACCGAACTCTTCAAGGACGTTTCCTTCACCGTCGCCGGGGGCGAGCGGTGGGGCATCATCGGTCGCAACGGCGCCGGCAAATCGTCGATCTTCAACCTCATCATCGGTGAGCTTCAGCCGACGGTAGGGAGCGTGGCGCGCAAGCCAGGACTTCGCCACGCCCTCTTGGACCAGCACCGCGCATTTGAAGGCGCGACCACCGTGTGGGAGGCCGGTGCGGCAGCGTGGCGCGATGTGATTGCGCTCGAGAAACGCATCAACGAACAAGCCATCGAGTTGGGCGAACTCGGCGAGCGCGTCACCGAAGACTTCCTCGAGCGTTTCGGACAGTTGCAAGAGCGTTTCGCAAACCTTGGCGGCTACGAGTATCACGCTCGTGTCGACGCGGTGCTTCAAGGATTGGGTTTCGACGCGGAAGAATCCAGAACGCGGCTGGTGTCATCGCTCTCGGGCGGAGAGCGCGGGCGCGTCGGACTTGCTGCGCAGCTCATTGCGCCTGCCGACCTGCTGCTCTTGGACGAACCCACCAACCATCTCGACCTCGACACCACGACCTGGCTTCAGGATTGGCTCAACGAGGCCGACGAAACCGTCATCGTCGTGTCGCACGACCGCGCGTTTCTCGACGCCATCTGCACACACATTTTGCACGTGGAAGCGCGCACGAGCGAATGGTACCGAGGCAACTACAGCCAGTTCGTTCCGCAGCGCGCCGAGCGACGCTTGACACGCGACCGCGAGATGGAGAAGCAGCGCGCATATGTGAAGAAGGAAGAGGAGTACATCCGGCGCAACATCGCGGGCGTGAACTCGTTTCAGGCCAAGGGCAAGCGCAAGCGACTGGAGCGACTGCCGCGTCTCGCGCCACCGCTCGGTGATCCGGCCGCGATGTCACTCAACTTTGAAATGGCGGAACGCGGGGGCGATCAGGTGATCGCCGTGAAGGACTTGCACGTGGAGGTACCCGGTCGCGTGCTTGTACAGGACTTCACGGCAGTGCTGCGACGGAACGACTTCGTTGCGCTCATCGGGCCCAACGGCGCCGGAAAGACATCATTCATTGCTACGATCATTGGCGATCGCGAACCGGCCAGTGGCAAGGTAGCGATCGGCTCATCGATCACGCCCGCATGGTTCAGGCAAGACCTCGCTGATCTCCCGCTGCGGATGACGATGTACGATGCGATCCAGAGTCAGCGGCCATTGTGGAATCGCGGTCAGGTGCAGAACTGTCTCGGTGCGTTTGGGTTCAGCGGTGATGAAGTGCAGCGTGAGATCGCGACACTCAGCGGCGGCGAGCGCGCCCGTGTTGCGCTCGCGCTCATGACGCTCGCGCGGGCCAATCTCCTGATACTCGACGAGCCCACCAACCATCTCGACGTCGAGAATATCGAGGCGCTCGAAGACGCGCTTGAGGAATACGACGGCTCGGTGCTACTGGTGAGTCACGACCGCGCCTTCCTGCGCGAGGTTGCTACGCGCGTGTGGTATTTCGACGGCACGCTCCTCATCGACTTCGATGGCCCATTCGTCGAGTGGGAAGAGGATCGCGCGCGTCGCTTGGCAAGGTCCTAGTCATTCGAATCCCGGCAAGACTTCATCAGCTGTCTATATCTTCAACCGACACGTATCCCCCTACCCATTGCCGCCGATGCAGAGACTCCGCGCCGCCGCCACGACCTTCTTGCTGCTCCTCTCGTCGTCCTGTGGAGGCGGTGGCGCCGCCACCGATCCAGGCACTCGGTCCGGCGCGGAGCTGACCGACGCGGATGTCAGCACCCGCGCGCGCGCCGCGACCGGGTGGAGATACTATCGTGATCGTGCCGACACTTTGCTGCGCTCCGCGGGATCAGGTCACTCCGAGGGTCGACTCCGCACGCGCTACAATGCGCAGGCGGCCACGCAGCTCGATGCGAACGGTAAGGTGCGCGCTGGCGCGAGCTTTCCCGACTCGTCTCTGATCGTGAAGGAACTGATCATCGGCGGTACGCTCAGCCGCTTCGCCGTGATGATGAAGTTGCGGGGGTCAAGCAATGCGAGCGCCGGCGGGTGGCTGTGGGCGTACTACGCGCCCGACGGGTCGCCGCAGATCGGCATCGCGGGGCGCGGCGCGGCGTGTGTCGGGTGCCACGCCACGGGGATCGACTATTCGCGCATGAACGATAGTCACCCGTAGCCGGCCCAGACGGGCCGGACAATCCGATTTACTGCATTCGCGATCTCGGTAGTGCGCTCAGCGTCAGCTCAAGACTTCGGCTATTTGATCACCATGTCGGCCCGCATCGGACCAAGAATCGCCAGCAGTTCGTCCTTCTCCTTCATTGGAACTCCGGCGCTATCCAACGCCTTTGCCAGATCTTCCACGAGGGCGTCGAAGTCGGCATCGGTGAGGCCCATACCTTTGTGTGCGGCTTTCATGTCGAGACCCGTGTACTTGCACGGACCACCTGTTCCCTCGCAGACCTGGTCCACGAGCTTCTGCTTGAACTGACGCATCGCCGCAGTATCTCCTGCCACGCGGGAGAAACGCTTGTTGATTCGTGTGTCTCCTGCCACGTTCGCGACGAACGCGTCCACGACGGTGGCAATGGCCGCGGTTCCGCCGAGTCTGTCATGCAGGGACTTCGGAGCGTCAACGACCGGAGCGATTGCTACACTGTCGACCTTCTCGGCCGGCTTGGACTCGCATGCGGCGACGAAAGCAGCGGCCAGTAGTACGAGGGAATAGCGAGTGTTCATGGCAACGCTCCGATGAGGTGTGAGGAGTTGTACTGCGCCTTCCAGTGCAGCGTTTACCTGCGCCGCAACGACCCGCGGGATCGACAGTGCGGCGACGACCGCGTGGGCGGCGCTACCGCTTCTTATGAAACGTGGCATCCATCAGCACCCACAGGTTCGGGTCCAGGCGTACGTCTTCGGGCTCCGTTGGCGCGTTGATCGTAAAGACATTGGATTTCGCACTCATCTGCACCCGCTCCATGGCTGGCGCGGGCTGGCCCTTGCTGTACATCCCGACCTGCACGGGCATGGTGAACAGGCTGCCGTCGGTCTGCATCTGATCGAGCGAAATGCGTACCTGCCGAGCGGTGGCATCGTAGGTCCACGTGCCGTTCACCTTGAGCGTGCCGGGCTTGTAGAGCCACTGCTCGAAGAACCAGCCCAACTCCTGCCCGGACGCTTCTTCCATGGCGCGGCGGAAGTCGGCCGTGGTGGCGCTCCCGTTGAAATGTCGCGCGTAGTACGCGCGAATACCGCGTTGGAACGCCTCCGAGCCGATCACCCCGCGCAGCATATGCAGCGTCCAGCTCCCTTTCTGGTAGGTGTGGGAGCTGGTGACATCCTCCATGCGGGTCAGGTTGTTGTGGATGATCGTGTAAGCCGGGTTCTTCGCAGCGAAGGCCATCACGGTGTTCCGGCTGGACTGCAGCCCGCGCACGAACTCATCGCGACCGTAGGCGTGCTCGATGTACAGCAGCGTGAAGTAGGTGGCGAAGCCTTCGCTGAGCCAGACGTCGTCCCAGTCAAGCTCGGTGACCGCATTGCCGAACCATTGATGCGCGATCTCGTGAATCACCACGTTGCGCCAGCGCACACTCCCGGTGCCCGTCACCGAACTTTCGCTGTACAGGATGGCTGATGCCGCCTCCATGCCGCCGCTGACGCTGTTGGACTGGATGTTGGCCAGCCGTTCATAGGCGAACGGGCCCACGTAGTCGCTGTAGTACGCGAGCACGTCCTTCGTTGGCGTCGCGAAGTCGGCAAATCCGGCGTCGCGATCCTGCGCATAGACCCACGTCTCGATAGCCTTCCCCTCAAATGTCCCGACGCGCTGCACCGCAAAACGCGCCGCGCCCAGCACGTACAACCACGGCGCGATAGGTACGGAGTTTTTCCAGTGCGTGCGGCGGCGACCACCGGGCACGTCGCTGGTCTCCACCTGCAGGCCGTTGGACACGACCTGATAGTGACTGGGGGCCGTCACGATGAACTCGCTGGTGGCCTTGTCGTACGGATGGTCGATCGTCGGCAGCCAATGGCGGGCCTTGTTGGGCCAGTTGTCGCTGAAGAAGGTGCGATCGCCGTACTTGTTGTTGCCGATCTTGAGCCCCGTCGCGGGCGTGCCCCGATAGCGCACCACCAGCCGCGCCCGCTGATTGACGGCCGGAGCGGATGTCAGCGGTACCAGCAGTACATCGCTGGAGTGTGTGAACGGCACCGTGTTGCCGTTCATCGTCACGCCCGACACGCTCATCCCCTTGCCGTCCTGCGCCGCACTGGTGCCAATGAGATCAAGTCGCACGGCACGCACCCCGGGGCCCACGAAGCGCACGTCCAGCGCCAGTTCGCCAACGATCATGTCGGTCGTATCCGACAGCTCGATCGTGAACGCGTAGTTGAGCGCGTCGAGGCTGGGGTTCTTAGGATATGTGTCGACCATTGGCGGAGGCGACATGATCGATCCCACCAGCGACAGAGCGGCCGTGACCAGGTACGGTCTCATTTGCGGGTGGCCCCTGATTCACGCGAGCGTGCGGCCGGCGGCCGGGATTGTATCACGCCGGTTTCGGCGATCGTGCGTTCCACGTCGGTAATGCGTGACGGTACAAAGCCGCTGAGATTCTCCACGCCGTCTGCGGTCACCAGTGCCATGTCCTCGATGCGCATGTAGAGCTGCTCCTCGTGAATCCAGATCATCGGATCGATCGTGAACACCATCCCCGGCCTGAGGGGCACGCCGCGCACGCGTCCCACATCATGCACGGCCATTCCCACGGGATGCTGGAAGTGGCCGCGGAACGCCAACCCCTGCTGCACCGCCTTGAGATGGGCGGGCGAGGCAAACGTCTTTCCCACCAGGTACTGCTTCATCTCTGCGGCCGCACTGTCAAGGATTTGGTCGGCAGTGACGCCCGGCTTGATGTACCGGAAGAGTGCGTCGCGATAGGCGACGATGTACTCGTACAGCGCCGCTTGTGCGGTGGTAAACGTGCCGTTCACCGGCCACATGCGGGTCACATCGCTGGTGTAGTAGCGGTAATCGGGCGCGTAGTCCATGAGCACGAGGTCGCCGTTGCGCAGCACGTCGGACTTGCGGAAATAGTGCCCCAGGTAGGCGTTCGTGCCGCCGCCGACAATGGACGCGTAGCCGTCGCCGCGCGCGCCGTTCACATGGAACACGTACTTGGCGGCCGCATCCAGCTGGTACTCGTACACGCCGGGACTGGTCGAGCGCATCGCTTCCATGATGCCGAGTCCCGCCAGTCGCGTGGCCTGGCGAATGAGCGCGATCTCGGCAGCACTCTTGATCACGCGCAAGGAATCCAACGCGGGCGACAGATCGCGTACTTCGAACTGCGGAAAGCGCTCCCTGACGAGCCGCACGAAATGCGACTCGCGCGACGGCCGGCCATCCCACGGATCACTCGAAGCGCGCGCCTGCGCGGCCAGCAGTTCGTCGCGACTGTCGTTGCCGGTCTCCATGGGACTGAGCGGTGTGTACAGCGTCAAGGCCGGGGGGCGAATGAGATCGGCGCTCACGAGCTCGCGCGCGAGACTCTCCAGCCCGCGCACCTGATCGACTCCGGTGAGTCGCATGACGAGCGCCGTGTCCTCCGCCGAGAGGATCTTCCCTTCCGAGCGCTCCCGCGCTTCGTCGCGGGGCGGAAGATACAGCGTCGCGGTGCGCGTACGCCCGTTGAGCAGCAGGTACGCGTGCGCGGACTCGATGCCGCACAAGTAGTAGAAGTCGTTCGACTGGCGGAACACGCTGAAGCCAGGCACGCCACTGGCGCCTTGCACTACGGCGATGCCTCGCGCGCCGATGGCGTCGAAGATTTTCGCGCGGCGGGCCGCGAACTCCGCGGCGGTAAAGTCGGTCTGGTAGCCGTGCTGCTCCTGGGTGAGCGCCGCCGAAGGGACGACGAGCAGGAGACAGGCGGTCAGGCACCAGGAACGCGGGGAACGCATGAGGCGGCGGGTAGACGTTTTTGGAGGCGAGAGCCGTAGCTATCGCAGCGGCTTGCGCGGAATGCGTGCGTGGGCGTTCGCCGTATGGTACGCGTACGACGCCAGAATGACGGCGTTCTTCATCAGGTCGCCCGCCTGAATGGTGTCGTAGAAATCCAGATTCGTGTGACCGCCTTGTCCGGGTGTGCGATCCTGCAGAAACTGGAAGCCGGGAAGGCCGACCTCATCAAATGCAATGTGATCAGTGCTCCCGACCCCCTGATTTGACACCACCGTCATGCCGAGGTCGCGGAACGGCGCCATCCACTCAGTAAGTTGTTCCCGCGCCTGCTCATTGCCTTGCAGGTAGATGCCGAGATACTGGCCCGACCCGTAGTCCTGATTGAAATACGCGGACAACTTTTCGTATCCCGGTTTCACGCCGATGGCTGGATCTCGCGGGTTGCCGAAGTGCTGACGCACATACGCACGCGAACCAAAGAGCCCTTGCTCTTCACCGGCCCAGAGAGCCGCGCGAATGGTGCGGCGCGGCTTGGCGCCAACGGCCTTGAGAATCCGCATTGCTTCGAGCACTACCGCCACGCCCGACGCGTTGTCGCTCGCATTGGGACTGGCGTGCCACGAATCCAGGTGCGCGCCGATCATCACGACTTCGTCGCGGAGATCACCGCCGGCGAGTTCACCAATCACGTTGACCGCCTGTTCCACGCGTTCGCCGATGCGGTTGCGCACCTCTATCTCGACCTTCACCGGTATGTTGCGCTTGAGGATCCGATACATGCGGTTGTAATGCTCAGGAGTGATTGCGACGATCGCTGGTGAAGCGAGCATGCCCGCGCGCGACCACTGGTCGGCTCGCGAACCCGGACGAGAGAACCCCCGCACCGCGCCGAGCCAGCCGCTCTCGCTCTGCAACACCGCGGCCACCCCCTCGGCCGCATAAAACGCGATCTTCTCCTCCGCCGTGAGCAGTTCCGGGTTGCGCGCGGTGCGCGGTGCAACGGCTGCAGTTGGTGCGACCGTCGTGCGCTCGATCGCATCGAGATCCTGCTGCGTAAGGCGAGGCACGCCGCGCGTGAGCGCGACGATATCGATTGCGACCGGTGGTGTGACGAGTACGGCTTTGCCCTTGAGCGTTCCGCGATACTTCGCGACGTCGCCCTTCACGAGGAGGTCGACGATGACCGCCTGAACCGCTTGGCGACCATTCGTTCCTGCCGTGTGCGCGATCGGGTAGCCCACCATGGGCGTGTAATCGGGTTCAAGCAGGTGGAGCGAGACGTACTCGTTGTCCCACGTGACACCGAAGTCCATGAACGGTTCGGCGGCGACATTCACGAGTCCCATCGTTGTCATCGTACTCTGCGCCCATGCCTGCGCCCGCTTCATGTCATTCGAGAGCGTGAGTCGCGCACCGAGTACGTCGGCAAGGTAGCCCTCAAACTCCATCACCTGCGAGCGCTGCAGTCCTTCTTCACGGATCTTCGCCACCATCGCCCGGTCTACCGACAAGCGCTGCCCCATCGCCGCGCTCGGCGCGAGTAGCAGCAACGCCCCTGCAAGCAGCAAGCTGCGCGCGTTCATCGCGCGGGCCCGCTGAACCAGATTCCGTTCGGCGCCTCAGACCGCGCCGCGGCGATGTCGGGCCAGCCATCGCCGTCGAGGTCGCCGATTGCGACGCCGTACACCGAGCCCTTCCCGTCACCCCACGGCGTGTCTGCGAAGCGGGGGAGTCGGCCGCCACCGAGGTTGAAGAGCACCGATCCCACCGCTTCCTGTCGACCGACCACGATGTCTGCCCTCGTGTCGCGGTTCAGGTCAGCGATGCTGATCGAGTACGGCGCGCCCGAGGAACGTCCGACGGCGACCGGCGCTTCGAAGACTCGCTTCCCTGCTCCGAGATAGGCGAACATGCCGTTCTTCTCATCGCCCACCACAAGGTCAACGACGCCATCGCCATTGATGTCCGCGGCCGCGGCGGCGCGGATCTGCGATGCGGCCGGCCCCACGGCGGCAGGTGGCGCGGTGAACCCGCCCGTCCCATCGTTCCAGAAGATCAGGTTCTGGCCTCCGTCGCGGTGTGGAACGAATAGGTCGGTGTAGCCGTCGCGATCGAGATCGCTGGCAACGATGATCGTCGCCGATTGCGTGGCGAGCGGTGCGCACGCGGGAAACGCTCCCGCTCCAGTGTTGAGGCAGACGAAGCTCGGTCGCGGCGCTGCCGGGTTCGCACTCCGGTTGGCGACGATGAGATCCGGGCGCTTGTCGCCGTTGAGGTCGGCCACGGTCACGTAGCGTGTGTTCCATTCGGCTTCGCCAAACGTACCGCTCACGCGGAAATGTCCCTTGCCATCGTTAAGATAGATGAGCTTCCGGTCGGGCTTGTCGTTACTCACCACGATGTCGAGGTCAGCGTCACCATCGAGATCCGCGAGCGCCGCCGAATAGGTGCGATCCGGCGTGTTCGCGAGCGACTCCGTCGAGAAATATCCCTTGCCGTCGTTTCGCAGAATCACATCGTTCAGCGGCCAGTGACGGCCCTTGGCGAGTACGACGTCGAGCGTGCGATTGCCGTCGATGTCGCCAAGGCTGACGCTGGCCGAGGTTTCACTCGTGGACTCGAGGAGCAGCACGCGGTCGAACTTGCGGGCTGCGGTTTCCTGGACGGTGAGTGTTGTGCCGCCCGCTAAGACCAGCGCGAAGAACACGGGCGCGGTGCGTTGCACTGCCCGCCCGCGTCGAGCGACGGAACGGCTTATGACGGACAGATTCGGATGCATGGCGGCAAAGCTACGTTTACGGAGAACGGTTGGCCACTCGGCGCAACACCGCCGCCGATCCGCCCACGCGCACTATATGCGGTATCCCTCTTATCTACCTGCGGAGAAGACATGTCGTACCACTGCACGGTGACTCTCGGACTCCTGCTCGCGTCGCTGGTCTGCGCGGAAGCCAACGGACAGTCAGCAAGACCTGCGTCGCCGGGAGCTGCGCTGAAGGCAGGCGAGGTTCGACTCACCTACCTGGGCAACGCAGGCTGGGAGATAACGGACGGCAGACGAGTCATCCTGGTGGATCCGTTCCTCACGCAATTCGCGAGGTGGACGAACTCCGCGGCCGACGCCGCCGGGCCCGCACCTGACGCGCTCTATCCAGCAGATACCGCGCTGATCAATCGGCATGTGACGCGGGCGGATTACATCCTGATCACGCACGGGCATTCCGATCATGCTCTCGACGCGGGCTACATCTCGCGCAAGACCGGAGCGACCATTGTGGGACACGAGACGGCGGCTAACCTGGCGCGCGCATACGGCGTGTCCGACAGTTCGCTCATCACGGTGATCGGTGGGGAGGACTACGAGTTTGGCGACTTCTCGCTGCGAGTGATCCCGAACATCCACAGTGCGCTCGACAAGAAGCACTATTACAACAACACCCGCGGCATCGTCGGCACTGCGCCTCGCGGCCTGCGCGCACCCCTTAAGCGCAGGGACTACGTCGAAGGCGGAAACCTCGCCTACCTCCTGCGAATCGCGGGACACGAGATCCTGATCATGGGGTCGATGAACTATATCGAACGGGAAATGGAAGGACTTCGCCCCGACATCGCGCTTGTCGGGGCCAACAGCCAGCGCCTCGAGATTCACAATTTTACCGGTCGCCTGATGCGCGCACTGGGCAAGCCGTCGCTTGTCATCCCGACGCATGCGGATGCGTACGGCGACCCGAAACCGTCGGCAGCGGCGCTCGCCGATCAAACGCGATTTCAACGAGAGGTGGCCGCCGCATCGCCATCGAGTCGCTACCTCTTTCCAAAATGGTTTGAGCCAATTGTCGTGGGGGCCCGCAAGTGAACACGTCAATTCGTCTGCTATTCACATCGAGCACGGCGCTTGCGCTGAGCGCGTGCACGCGCGCGCCCGCTCCGCAAACGTCGGCCGCGCCGACGTCTGCACGACAGGTCCTCAATCCACCGGGACTCGCGCCGTTGGTACCCGCCTACTCCGTCGCCATCCGTTCCGGTGATCAGGTATTCGTGTCGGGAATGACCGGAGTACGACCGGGGACGCAGGACATCGTGGGCGGTGGTGTGGCCGCGCAGACGCGCCAGACCCTCGAGAACATCCGGGCGTCGGTGCAGGCCGGCGGTGCGACGATGGCCGACGTCGATGAGTGCACCGTGTTTCTGAAAGACATGGCCGACTACGCTGCAATGAACGCCGTGTACATCGAGTTCTTTCGCGTCGATCCGCCGGCCCGCGCCACGCTGGCGGTCACCGCGCTTCCTCGCCCAGCGGCGCTGGTCGAGATCAAGTGCAGTGCGCGCATTCGGCGGCGCTGAGCAGGGCCCGGTCGAAGGAACCTGCGTGCCGGGCCTACACCATAGGCGGAGAGAGGGCGGCGTCCGGCAACTGCTATACGATGCCCAGCAGATCTGCCTCGGTCACAATGCCGACCAGGTGACCGTCCTCAAGTACGGGAAGGCATCCGATCTTGAGCGATCGCATCAGGTGAGCGGCTCGCTGTACGCGTTCAGTTGGTACGATCGTCGCGGCGGGACGATGCATCAGCTGCCGCACCTCACTTGCCGCCAGATGCTGGGCACGCTCGACATCGGAAACCTTGCTTTGAAGCGACGAGATCGCGGCGGCCATCAAGTCGCGGTGACTGATGATGCCAACCAGTCGGCCGTCGGCCTCAACGACAGGCACGTGACGGACGTGCGCCCACTTCATGATCTCGTCGACGGCGCGCAAGCGCTTGTCGGCCCTGATAGTGAACACTTTTCTGGACATCACGTCTTTCACCAACATATAAGATCTCCGTGACGGGTCGCGCGAAACGCCAAACCACGTCTCCAACTTGTGCTCGCACACCATTCTGAAGCATCAGGCGTTTCCCGACAACCTCACGTTAGCTCGTTCTTGGTGTTGCGCCGCGGCGCCGCGCGCGAGCATGAGTGATGTCCCCTCGCCAAGCGTCGCGCTACAAGACGCGCCAGCTTCTTACGATCGCGTCGCCACTCACGGCGTCGACGTCGACCGGGTGCCGCCGCGTCACAGTATCCGCCACCACGGTACGGCGAGCACGTTTGGGGCGAGCCACTCGGTCGTCTCGCCGGTATGCAGCAGCATCGCGACGGGCTTCCGGTCGGCGTACTCCGACAGGAACACGCGAAGGTTCGCGGCGTCACTCAGGCGTGGACGGGTTCTCGCCTTGACTTCGATGGCGAGCAAGTGCTCGCCGCTTTCGACGACGAGGCTCACCCCGATCGCCGTTATCATTCGTCTTGGACGGATCGGCCGCTAGTGGCGTCTTTGACCAGTTGCGGCTTGGGGTGGTGTCGCTCAACGACGGCACGATCGAGGAGCTGGGCATCGTGGGCAGCAACCCGCAGTTCGTCGCACCGGATCGGATCGTGTACGGCGCGCCGGGAAACCTCGTCATGAGCGCGCCCTTCTCCCTCCGTTCGCGCACGGTCACCGGGCCGGGCGAACGCGTGGCCGACGGTGTCTGGCAAGGGGGCGGTGGGGCCGTTGGAGTCGCCGCGTCACGGAACGGCGTGCTGGCGATCCAGACAGGAGCTATCGATGTATTCTCGAACCGCGCGCGCGATGTTGTCGTGGTGACCGAGAAAGGGATGGTGCGGCCGACGGCGCTCCCTCGCCGAGAGTGGGATCAGGTTCGTGTCTCTCCGGACGGCAAGCGTGTGGCCGGCGCCATATTGGACTTGCAGCGGGACGTCTGGATCTCGGAGCTGCAGAGCGGCCTCACGGAGCGACTGACGACCGATTCGGTGAGCGCCAAGCCGGCGTGGACACTTGACGGACAGGCTGTCGCGTATACTCGCAACGCGCCCGACGAGGTGCGCCTGCAGTCATGGCCACGGAATGGCGGGAGCACGTTGATTTTCGACAAGGCCCGGGTGGCTGAGATCTCGCCGGGTCCAGTTGGCGGATACTGGGCCTTCGTGGTGTCTCCCAAGGGGAAAACGGCGGATTCGGACATCTGGATTGCCCGCGACGATTTCTTGCCAACGCCGCGGCCGTTTGTCGCGACCGCTGGGGTTCTGGAGGGGTTTCCGCGCGTCTCACCCAACGGCCGGCTGTTGGCGTACGCCTCGAGGGAGGCTGGGCAGGACAACGTCTACGTTCAGCCGATCCCCGGGCCAGGTGCGCGGGCGCGCGACTCGGTGGATGGTGGATTCGAACCAGCCTGGTCTCCTGACGGCACGGCGCTCTTCTACCGCACGCTGGGCAATCCGGGCACGTTCATGCGGGCAACGATATCGGACCGGCCGGGCCTCGAGGTCACCCGGCGCGACTCGCTGTTCCCGTTCGTGTATAGCAAGTCGGGGAATTTTGTCACGTACGACGTGCTGCCCGGCGGGCGCGAGTTCCTCATGCTCAAGCAACCACAAGTCGAGCAACGTGACGCGGTCATCAC
>JANLVM010000134.1:0-2672 GCA_031364015.1 Gemmatimonadaceae bacterium | reverse complement strand
CGTTTTACGGAGACGATGGACTGGGGGCGACGGCGATGCTGCCGATTCTGCATGCGCTGCAGCATACCTTCGGATTCGTGTCGCCCGACGCGGTGCCACTGATTGCCGATCGACTGAACGTGTCCAAAGCGGAGGTGCGGGGCGTGATCAGTTTCTATCACGACTTCCATCACACACCGCCGGGCCGCCATGTCGTGAAGCTCTGTCGCGCTGAAGCGTGTCAGTCCACTGGATCGGAACGGGTCGCAGCGCATCTGGCGCGGGCGCATGCGCTGCATCCGGGCACGACCACCGGCCATGTCACGCTGCAGAATGTGTACTGCCTTGGAAACTGCGCCCTTGGGCCCGCCGCGCTGGTCGACGATGAGCTCATCGCGGGGTTCGACGAACGGGCAGCAGACGCATTGCTCGCGCGTCTCCAGGGCCATGTCACATGAGCGCGTCCGCGTGAGGGTCTATCTGTCGCGCGATGCCGCATCGCTGTCGGTTGGCGCCGATCGTACCGCGCACGCGATCGCTGCAGAGGCGCAGCAACGCGGTGTCGACGTGACCATCGTGCGTACGGGCACGCGCGGTATGCTCTGGTTGGAGCCGTTGGTGGAAGTCGAGACGTCGGCGGGTCGCATGGCCTATGGACCGGTTTCGTCGGATGACGTCGCGTCACTCTTTGACGCAGGTTTTCTCGACGACGTGTCGCGGTCGCGCGCGCACCCGCTGGCGCACGGACTGACCGCCGAGATGCCGTGGATGACGCGTCAACAGCGCCTGACGTTTGCCCGAGTGGGCGTGATCGATCCGTTGTCGCTCGATGACTATCGCCTGTATGGCGGCATGCGGGGACTGGATCGTGCGCGCACGCTTTCCACCGACGCGTTACTGCAGGAAATCGTGACGTCGGGTCTGCGCGGTCGCGGCGGTGCCGGTTTCCCCACCGGAATCAAGTGGCGCACCGTGCGTGACGCCGATGCCACTCAGAAGTACATCGTGTGTAACGCCGACGAGGGCGACAGTGGCACGTTCGCCGATCGCATGCTCATCGAAGGCGATCCGTTTCTGTTGCTGGAAGGCATGCTGATCGCCGGCCTGGCGGTGGGTGCCACGCGCGGCGTGGTGTATCTGCGCTCGGAGTATCCCCACGCCATCGCCACGTTGCGACGCGCGATCGCGATAGCCCGTGAAGGTGGCGTGCTGGATCACGCGTTCGACGTGGATGTGCGGGTGGGCGGCGGCTCGTATGTGTGCGGCGAAGAGACCTCGATGTTGGAGAGTATCGAAGGCCGACGCGCGCAGGTGCGTGCCAAACCGCCGCTCCCGGCGCACCATGGCCTGTTCGGGCGACCTACGGTGGTGAATAACGTGCTGTCGTTGGCCGCAGTGCCGTGGATTCTTGAGCACGGGGGCCAAGCCTATGCGAACCTCGGATTGGGTCGTTCGCGCGGTTCGATGCCGATGCAGATTGCCGGAAACGTGAGTCATGGCGGACTCTTCGAATGCGCCTTCGGTATCACCCTGCGCGAACTGGTGTACGACTTGGGTGGTGGCAGCTACAGCGGACGCCCTGTGCGCGCCGTACAGGTTGGAGGGCCCTTGGGCGCCTACTTTCCGGAATCGTTGCTGGACACGCCTATGGACTACGAGGCTATGGTGGCCGCCGGCGGATTACTGGGGCATGGAGGCATCGTCGTGTTTGACGACACGGTGGACATGGCCAAACAAGCCCGCTTCGCGTTCGAATTCTGCGCCATCGAGAGTTGCGGCAAGTGTACACCCTGTCGCATCGGCTCAACGCGCGGCGCCGAAACATTGGACAAGGTGGCCCTCGGCATCGAACCCGAGCGGCATCTGGAACTCGTTAAAGATCTTTGCACGGTGTTGACTGATGCCTCGTTGTGCGCACTGGGCGGCCTGACACCGCTTCCGGTGATGAGTGCGCTGACACACTTCCGCGAGGACTTCGGTCCGCGCGTGACGGCCTGATCGGAGTAACACGATATGACGCTGATGAAGGAACTGGACTTTGGAACCCCCACACGTCACGGCACGACCATGGTGTCGCTGACGATCGACGGTGTGCGGGTTCAGGCGCCCAAGGGCACGTCAATCCTGGCGGCGGCCCGTTCACACGGCACGGCTATCCCCAAGCTGTGTGCCACGGACTCAGTAGAAGCGTTCGGCTCCTGTCGGTTATGTCTGGTCGAGATCGATGGACGCAGGGGCACGCCGGCCTCGTGCACTACGCTGGTGGAAGACGGTTTGGTGGTCCATACGCAAACGCCGCGTATTGCGGCGCTGCGCAAGGGTGTGATGGAGCTGTATATCTCCGATCATCCGCTCGACTGTCTCACCTGTTCGGCCAACGGCGACTGCGAGTTGCAGGACATGGCGGGCGCTGTGGGATTGCGGGATGTGCGCTACGGATACGATGGGGAAAAGCATCGCACCGAAGCGAAGGATGAAAGCAATCCGTATTTCACCTTCGATTCGTCCAAGTGCATTGTGTGCTCGCGCTGCGTGCGCGCCTGCGAGGAAGTGCAGGGCACGTTTGCGTTGACCATCCTTGGACGCGGACTGTCGTCGAAAGTAGCCACCGGCACGGCCGATTTTCTGTCATCCGAATGTGTCTCATGCGGTGCCTGCGTGCAGGCGTGCCCCACTGCCACGCTCAACGAAAA
>JANLVM010000088.1:0-10247 GCA_031364015.1 Gemmatimonadaceae bacterium | reverse complement strand
ACCGCCAGCGCGCCGATAAAGAAAAAGTGTGCGACTCGGGCGCCACCCACGAACAGCAGCACGGCCATGAGGAGGCAGAACATCATCGCCACCGAGTAATCGGGTTCGAGAATGGCCAACACACTGAGCAGGCCAATCACGACCACGAACGGCAGCAATCCTTTGCCCAGCCTTCGCACGGCATCGCCTTTCTTCACCAGCAACATGGGGGTCCACACCAACACCGCGAACTTTGCCAGCTCGGACGGTTGAAGAGACCCATTGAACAGGTAGCGACGAGAGCCGTACAACTCCCCGGATATAGACTCGGTGCCGGGCACGATGATGACCAGCATGAGCACGAGACTAAGTCCCATGATTGGCCACGCGAATCGCCGCAACCTCTCGGCGTCAACCTTTGCCAGCCACGCGAATAACGCGGTCCCGACCAGCACGCCCGTCGCCTGTCGCAACACAAAAAAGTGTCCGGGGCTTCCGGCGTTGACGGCAACCAGCGCGCTCGCGCTATACAGCACGGCGAGTCCAAATGCGACCAACACGGCGGTCACCAGCAGGAGGGCGCGCGCCTCGACCCCCATCCGCCAGCGTTCCCGCGTGCCCGGCAGATTGGGTGCATTCATGATGCGGCACCTTGCGCCAACCGTGCGAATGTGCGGCCGCGATCTTCGTAGTTGGTAAACATGTCGTAGCTGGAACAGGCGGGCGAGAGCAGGACCACATCGCCCGACGCCGACAGCGCTCGAGCCCGGGCCACCACCACCGCAAACGATGCGTCGCCCAGCTGTTCGAACAGCACGCGCCCGTGCAACGGGGCTTCGAGATCGGTGGCAATCAGACTGCCGGCTTCACCGTAGGCCAACACCACTTTGGCGGTGCGCAGCAATTCCGGCACGAGCGCCGTGTAGCGCTCCCCCTTGTGTCGTCCGCCCATCAGCACGATGGTGGGGCGGGTCATTCCCGCCAGCGCCACCTGGGTAGACGCCACGTTGGTGGCTTTGGAATCGTTCAGCCACAGGACGCCGTGCCGCTCAGCGACCGGCTCGAGTCGATGCGGCAACGCACGAAACGTAGCGATCGCGGCGGCCAGGCGATCGCGCGCACCGGCGGTCGCGTGCATCGGATCGGCGACCATCACCGCCAGCAGCGCGGCAAGCGCATTCGCGACGTTGTGATCACCGGCCAGTGCCAAGCGCTCGCGTGCCACCACCGGCACGCCTGACACGTGCAACATTCCGGTGGTGCGATCGAAGTACGCCTCGACGTCATCGCGCGTCGTCGAGAACCGATGAATTCTGCCCACCAGTCCCTGCACCATCGCGTCCACGTCGGTATTGTCAGCGGTCACCACCCAGTGCGACGACACCGAGGCATTGCCGAACATGCGTTTCTTGTCGGCGTAGTAGTCCGCGACCGTCGGATAGCGATCCAGGTGGTCGGGACTGAGCGTGGTCAGTACCCCCACGTCGGGGAGAAAGCCCGGTGTATCGTGCAGCTGGAACGACGACATCTCGAGCGACGCCCACGTCGGTGGCACTTTTCGCAAACCGATCTCGGACACTGGCGTGCCGATATTCCCGACATCGACGGCGTCGTGTCCAAGCGCCCGCAACAGGTGGCCGATCAGTGCGGTGGTCGTCGTTTTGCCGTTGGTGCCGGTGGTCGCGATGATGCGGAGCGCTGGCTGCAAACGCAGCGCAATCTCGACTTCGCTGACCACGGGTACACCGGCGGCACGCGCCGCAGCCACTGGCGGTGCATCGGGCGGAATGCCTGGGCTCACCACCACGACTGATGCTCTCTTGAGGCGAGCGAGGTCGTGTCCGCCCACCTGCACCGACGCCCCTTCGCGCTCGAGTTGCTTCGCCGTGTCGCGAACGGCGACGCTATCCGACGCGTCGGAGGCATACACCGACAACCCGGCCGCGCGCAGCAGCCGCACGGCGGCCGTGCCGCTACGCGCCAGTCCCAGCACCGCAAACTCGCCGCGCCGTTCGGCAAGTCGCTGCGCGACCAGCGATGCAAGTTCCTGCGGCCCTCGTGCGTCACCCATGGAAACGCGCCCTCACCGCTAGCGAAGCTTGAGTGTGCTGAGCGCGAGGATCGCACACAGCACGCCGAGGATCCAGAATCGGATGACCACCTGTGACTCCGGCCACCCGAGCATCTCGAAATGATGATGCAGCGGTGCGCGACGAAACACGCGATGCTTTTGCGCATAATCGAGTCCGTACCGGCGGCGGCGATACGTGAATACCGAGCGTTGCAGAATCACCGAGACCGTTTCGGCGACAAACACCGCGCCGACAATCAGCAACAGGAACTCACTCTTGAGCAGAATCGCGATGGCGCCCAGCGCACCACCCAGCGCCAACGCGCCGGTGTCGCCCATGAAGACCTGCGCGGGATGTGCGTTGTACCAGAGGAATCCGATGCAGGCCCCAACCACCGCGCCACAGAACACCGTTAGCTCGCCCGCACCCCGGAGATAAAAGATCTGCAAATAGGCGCTGGTATCTACCCGCCCGGCCACATACGCGAACAATCCGAGCGTGAGTACCGCAATGGCCATCAACCCGGCCGCCAGCCCATCAAGCCCATCGGTGAGATTCACCGCGTTACTGAATCCGGTCAGAATGAATGTCACCCACGCGACATACAGCCACGCCACAGCGCCGCTCGCCGGAACGATCAGCAGGTACTTCACAAAAGGCACTGTGGTCGACGCGCCTGGCAGTGTGGACAACGGCGCGAGCCAGAGCCACAGTCCGAGGCCAATGCCGCACGTGACCTGCCCGGCAAGTTTGTACCGCTCGACGAGCCCTTCGTTTTTTTGTCCGGCGCGCTTTTGCCGCAGCTTGAGATAGTCGTCGAGAAAACCAATGCCTCCCATCCACATCATCACCGCGACCGCGAGCAACACGTATTGGTTGTCCAGCCGCGCCCACAACAGCACGGGCACAACCGACGCCACAAGGATGATGAGTCCTCCCATCGTGGGGGTGGTGCCCTTGCCCGCGTGCGAATCCGGGGTGCCGGCCCGCACCACCTGATGCACGGCCATCGCGCGCAGCCGACCAATGATGAACGGCCCCAGCACGAACGACACCAGCAACGCCGTCACAAACGCGGCCGCGGACCGGAACGTGATGTAGTTGAGCAGGTTGAGAATGCGGATGTCGCGCGCGAATGGCTGGAGCAGGGAGTAGAGCAACGGAGTGATGAGTAGTGAGTAGTGAGTAATGAGTAATGAGTAATGAGCACTGAGTGAGGAGCAATCATGAGCAATGTGCAATGCGTCGGGAGTAAAAAGTGCGAAGGCCGAAGGCTACCTGGCGCGTGAGCGTTGGGACCGACTCGCCCAGTCGGACAGCAACGGCACGAGTCGTTCCAGCTTCATCCCCCGCGATGCCTTCAGCAATATCACCGCGTTGGCGGCGAGTCGTGGTTCGAGCAGCGGCCACACTGCATCGAACTCCGGCGCGGCGACGACCCGTGCGTCGCCGGGCGCTTCGTCAGCGAACGCGTTGGCGAAATCACCGACGGCCACGATGACATCGGCCGGTGAGGCCAACGCCGCGCGCGCCACGCCGCGATGCTGCGTCGCCGACTGCGCCCCCAACTCTCGCATGCTCCCGAGAATCGCCACCCGTTGCCTCCCCTCGCCCACTTGCCCGAGCAACGTGAGCGCAGCGCGCATGGATGCCGGATTGGCGTTGTAGGCATCGTTGATCAGGACCGCATCGCCGAGCGTTTCCCACACGCCGCGCATACTGGGCACCTGCATCCCGGCCATGCCCGCAGCGACCGCATCCATAGGGACACCGCAGGCGCGCGCTGCGGCGATGGCCAGCATCGCGTTGGCCGCTTGATGAGCGCCGCGCAGCGGAAGTACCACGCGCACACCCTCAACGTCCAACCATGGTCGTCCTTCGTCGTCGAGTCCCCACGCGGTCGGCTGCACATCCGCATGGTCGAGACCCGCCGACACGATGGCGCGGGCGCGGCCGGCGGCGACGCGCGCGACGTCAGGGTGCGCGGAGGGAACAATCGCCAAGGTCACGCCGTCAAACACGTCCGCCTCTTCACGCAACACGCCAGCGAGATCGCCCAGACCTTCCAGATGTTCTTCGCCGATAGACGTCATCACCGCCACATCGGGTTCGACAATCGCGCGAAGCATGGCGATCTCGCCGGGCGTATTGGTGCCCAACTCCACGACCGCGACCTCGGCGTCTGACGGAACGGCCAGCAGAGTCAGCGGCACGCCGATGCGGTTGTTGAGATTCCCCACCGTGGCATGCACCACCAGCGTGCCACCGAGCGCGGCCTTCAACAGTTCCTTGGTGCTGGTCTTGCCATTGGAGCCCGCGACCGCGATGACGCTACGTCCCCACGCTCGGCGCCACGCGGTCGCGAGTTGACCCAACGCCACGAGCGTATCGGGCACCACATACACCGGACGTCCCAGCCCCGCCGCTTTGGTCGCGTCGCTCACCACGAACGCGGCCGCACCGTAGTCACGCGCCTGGCCAAGAAAATCGTGCGCGTCATAGTGCTCTCCGCGAAGCGCCACAAACAGGTCGCCCCGCGTGAGGTGACGCGTGTCGGTGGACACGCCGCCAAATGGCCATGATGCGCTGGGACCCGTACCGAGTGCACGCGCGACTCTTGCCTGCGTCCAATACGGATGCGGGAGGAGCGGGAGCACCGGCTCAATGGCCGTAAACGCGGTTCCAGCCGTCGAATATGTGGTCATCGTGTGCTCGTCGGGACATCACGGGTCAGTTCTACCGTCCATCAACTCGTCCATCAGCTCGTCAACAATAGTGCGCTCATCGAACGGATACGACACCACCCCGCGAATCTGGTACGTTTCGTGCCCTTTCCCTGCGAGGAGAATGACGTCCTGCGCGTGGGCCTGGCGCAGCGCCTCGGCGATCGCGCCGCGACGGTCTTCGATACGTCGATGGTTGCGACGCCGCATACCCGTTTCGATATCATCGAGAATACGTTCAGGATCCTCCGTACGCGGATTATCGCTGGTGATAATTGTCACATCCGCCAGCGATTCCGCGATGCGACCCATCTCGGGTCGTTTGCCGCGATCGCGGTCGCCACCGCAACCGAATACGACGATCAATCGGCTGCTCGCCCCGTCCGCCGTCTGCGTGAACGGTCTGACGGCGCGCAGCGCGCGGTCGAGAGCATCCGGCGTATGGGCGTAATCGCGTAACACGGTCGGCGCCGTGCGCAGTCGTTCCAGTCGTCCCGGCACCTGCGGAACGCTCGCCAGTCGCTCGGCCACATCCCGAAGCGGCACGCCAAGTGCCAGCGCTGCGGACGCCGCCGCCAGCGCATTGGCCACGTTGAAATCGCCGATGAGCGGCAAGGAGACTGGCACCGCACCCGTTGGAGCCACGAGCAGGAATCGACTGCCTTGGGCGTGAAACTGTACGTCACGCGCCGTGACGTCCGCCGGTGTGTCGACGCCGAAGCTCCACGCGCGCGGAGCGCTGGTCACGCTCCGCCACGCGGGATCATCGCTATTGAAGAGCGCTACCCCATCGCGCGCGAGAAGGCCCAGCAGCCGCAGCTTCGCGGTGCGATAGGCCTCCATGGTACCGTGGTAGTCCAGGTGGTCGCGGGTCAGGTTGGTGAACACCGCCGCCGCAAACGTAATGGCGTCGACCCGACGCTGGTCAAGCGAATGCGAGGAGACTTCCATGGCGACGGTTCGAACCCCGCGATCGCGCAGTTGGCGCAACAGTCGCTGCAGTTCCACGGGCCCCGGCGTGGTGAGGCCCAACCCACCGGGCACCGGCTCACCCACCGAACCCACCAATACGCCGAGTGTGCCAATGGACGCTGCGGGTTTATCGTCGTGATGCAGCAGATGTCGCAGGAGTCCGACGGTCGTGCTCTTGCCATTGGTTCCGGTCACTCCGACCATGGTAAGCGCACGGGCCGGCCAGTCATGAAACGCGGCCGCCGCTATAGCGGCCGCGCGGCGACCATCGCGCACCGTGATGCTCGGCAACGACACGGGCATGGCCGCGACGCGCGTGGGGTCTTCAACGATGAGGAGCGACGCGCCGGCGCGTTGCGACGCGTCAAGCCAGTCGTGCCCGTCCTGCGCATATCCTTTCACCGCGATGAAGCCAGCGCCCGGCGTCACGTGACGACTGTCATCGACCAAGTCGCTCAGCGTGTCAGGAAGCGACTCACTGACGGCAACGAGCACACCGGCATCGCGCAACGCATCGAGCAGCACGGGCACCCGATGACTCGCGCGCGTCGCGCCGTCGTCGGGCGCGGTGTGTGCGGTCACTGCGGCGTTTCCAGCACCACCATCGATCCACTCCGCGCGAGCGTACCGGATGCCGGACGCGTTCGCGAGGCCTTCCCCGTCGCGAGCGACACGCGGAAGCCTGCTGCATGCAGTGTGAGTGTCGCCTGACGCGCGTCGAGGCCGTACACGGATGGGACCATCCGCAGCGCGGTGCGTGCGGCACTGTCCAGTGCTCTCAGGGCATTCACCCGTGTCGCACGACTCCTCGCGCTTGCCCTGGAATGATCGGCATAGGGAAGCGACACAGTCACGCGCGCTGCTGGGGCGATGACGGGAACGGGCGGCGGCGCCGGTGCCCGCAGTGAATCGAATCGCGCCGTATCGCGCAGCGCTGCCGCAATAGCGGTGGCCGACAACGCTTTGCGTCTCGGCACGGGCAGCGGTTTGGAAACCGTTGCCAACGCCCACCGATCGAGCGAGGCGTCGCGTGTCGCGAGCGCCGCCTGCAATATCTCATTGACCACGCGTCCGGCTACGGTACCACCGAAAATCTTGCCCTGTGGATCGACCAGGCGCACGACCAGCACATACTGCGGCGCCTGTGCCGGGAACATGCCGGCAAAGGTCGAATTGTACTTGCCATTCGCATACTTGCCTTCGAAGCGACGCGCCGTACCACTCTTCCCGGCGACGTCGTAGGTGGCCATGTCGGCGGCGACTGCCGTTCCGCTATCGACCACACTGGCCAGCATCGTCCGCATCAATTGCGCCGTTGCCGGTGTCATCAGCCGACGCACGACACGCCGTTCGAGTGCAAAAATCTGCTTTCCATCGGGATCACGCACGGCCCGAATGATCGCGGGCTGCAGCAGCTCGCCATCGTTCGCAATGGCCACGTAGGCGGCGGCAATCTGCAGCGGTGTTGCCGATATTTCATAGCCTATCGCCACCGATGCCGACGTCTGCGCGCGCCACTTGGGGGTCGGCAATTTCCCTCGCGACTCGGCCGGATACGGCAGGCCGGTGAGCGTGCCAAATCCGAAGTCGCGCAGTGCTTCGTATGCCTCGCGTTCCGAAAGGCGGTGGGCGATCTTCACTGCACCAATGTTGCTCGACAGTCGGATGACATCACGCACGGACATGAATGCGGCCTTGTGCTCGTCAGAGATCTCCCGCCTGGCCACCGTCCATTTGCCACCTTCCGTATTGATCATCTCGTCAGCGCGCACGCGCCCCAGCTCGAGCGCGCGTATCACGACGAACGGCTTCATCACGGAGCCCGGTTCGTAGGGCTCGGCCAACGCCGTGGCGGTCACGGATGCTTTGCCGTGACGCGCGCCGGCCATGGCCAGTACGGCACCATCGCGCGGATCGAGGATGACCACATCGCCGCCCGCTGAACCGGTCCGTGCTATGCCCTCGGCCAATTCACGCTCGGCGATCTCTTGCAGCGACAGATTGATCGTGAGACTGACATCGTGACCTGGCCGTGCGGCGTAACCGCGCAACGCGGGCGTCTCGATTTCACCGCTGCGCGGATCGCGCACAAGGGCACTGCGGCCACTCACGCCGCGCAACAGCGAGTCAAGCTCCTGTTCGATCCCGCCAACCGGCGTGTTCTGATCTCTCACGGTTCCCAGAAAGCCGGTGATACCGGCAGGCGCCAACACCGTGCGTTTGAGCACTCGATCGCGCCGGATGCCCGGCAATCCGACAAACCGTTCGACGTCGCTGGGCAGATACAGGGCGGGGAGTTCCACCCACTTGCGCGTCGTATCGAGGACGCGGCGAATGAGCGTGTCATGCACACCAAGCGCCTGGAGACCCTGTCGCACGACCAGGCGTGTATTGACTTTCTTGTCAGTCCGTTTGGCCCCACGTTTCCGAAACGGTGTCAGCTGCCGCGGCGTGAAGCTCAGACGCATGAGCTCGCGCGATTCCACCAGCACGACGCCGTTCGCGTCGAGGATATGCCCTCGCGGCGGTACGACGTCTCGCGCATTCACTTGCTGTCGTTCTGCGGCTTGCGCCCAGCGATTGGCATTCAGCAGTTGCACCTGCACGGCGCGCGCGATAATGGCGAGCGCGAACAGCACGAGCGACACGTGGACGACCATCGCCCGCGCGCGGCTTATGAACGGACGGCCAGCGACCGCGTCGTGCCCGGACGGTTCGCGCACCTCCGACGCACCGTGGCGCGCGCTCTGCGGCATACCGCCTGACAGGTCCATCAGGGCTGCTTGCCCGGATCGGCGAGTACGCGTGTTTGCGAATCGGATGCCACATGCAGCCCGAGACGACGCTCCGCTTCAGGGACGACGCGTGGTCGCGTTTGCGCGTCGCGGAGATCGCGCTCCAGCGTCACACGTTCAGCGACGAGCGAGCGTTTTTCACTGAGCGCCTTGGCCATGTACTTGGCGGTTGACACCCCGACACTCCGTCGCCACACCACCAGTCCCGTGACCGACATGAACGCCAGGAGACCAAAGGCGACAAGACTTCGGCCCTTGAGTGGTTTGCGTCGACGCGTGCGTGCCGTGGCCATCAGCGCTTTCCACCCAGCGCATCTGCCGTGGAATGGGCGGCCCGTCGCCACGCGCGCAAGCGGGCACTGCGCGCGCGCGGATTGCCATCGATTTCCACTTCATCGGCGTTGATGGGACGCTTCGTGAGCGTTTCGCCCAAGGCAACGCCTCGACAGGTACAGACAAACTGTTTCGGCGGACAGATGCAGGTCGCACTCCAATCGCGAAAAGCATGCTTGACCAGCCGGTCTTCGCCGGAGTGGTAACTGATGATGGCGAGTACGCCACCCGGCGTGAGACGATCACGCAGACGCGGCAGGGCGCGCTCGAGTCCCACGAGTTCATCGTTGACGGCAATGCGCACCGCCTGAAAAACGCGCGCAAAGTCTGGCGGTCCACTGCGCGGTCCCAGCACGGCGCGGATCGCATCCACGAGGTCGTCGGCGGTCGCGAAAGGGCGTCGTTCGCGTCGTCTCACGATCTCGCGGGCCAACCGCGCCGCCCGTGGTTCGTCAGCATACGTCCGCAAGAGTGCAGACAGGTCGACCTCATCGATGGTGTTGAGCAATTCGTCGGCGCCGAGACTGGCGTCGGTGCCCATGCGCATGTCGAGCGGTGCCCCTTCGCGAAAGGTGAAGCCGCGCGCGAGGTCGTCGAACTGATGCGACGAGACGCCCAAGTCGAGCAAGATGCCGTCAAACAGTTCGGCGTACGCGAGCCCCGCTTCCTCGAGGTTGGCGTAGTTCCCCAGGAGCGCTCGAAACCGTCCGACGCGCTCGTAGTCGGTGAGCCGCTCACGCGCAGCCGCCAGCGCCCGAGGGTCGCGATCGACACCGGTGACACGCATACCACGTTCGAGAAGCGCGGCGGAGTGCCCACCACCTCCCAACGTGCAATCCAGAATCGTCGAAGCGCCGGTGAGCAGCGTTTCGACGTCAGAGAGCAGCACCGGGACATGGTAGGCGCCGACGCGCCCGGGAGAGATTGTTCGGGTCGGGCTCACGCGAAAATTTGGAGACGTACAGGTTGCCGTAGGCGCGTCATGTTAGTGACCGACGATGACAAGCGTCAAGCGATCGCCGTGCCTTGAGAATGTGCATTGAGTGAAGTGTCGCAGAGTTGTGATATGAATCTGGCGTTGGCGAAGGGTTCACTCCCCAAAAGCACGAGAGCCCGCCGTCGCAGTCGACGGCGGGCTCTCGTGGGAAAGCGTTTGGTAGACGCTACTTACAGTATGCCTTAATGACTTTATCCGCTTCGGGATCCAATTGCATGACGGCTCCCATCAGCTGTCGCATGGCATCGACCGCCGTGGCACCACCCTTGGGCAGGTTTATCTGTGCTTCAGCGAAATAATTCTTGGCGTCCTTGGCTGGCTGACACGTCTTTTCCTGAATCGCCAGGTTGAGCTTCAGCTGCCCATAGGTAACGTA
>JANLVM010000082.1:0-4019 GCA_031364015.1 Gemmatimonadaceae bacterium | reverse complement strand
CGGTTACAAACGGCATCACGTAAAAGAGCTGCCCAGCAGCCTCGCCCGAATCGAAAAGCGGAAGCACATGGGCGTGGTGCAATCTCGCCGTTGTGCGGATTTCAGCGAGGAACCGTTCGGTGCCCAGCGCGGCAGCCAAGTGTGGGTGCAGCACTTTGATCGCCACCGACCGGTCGTGCCGAAGATCCTGTGCCAGATAGACAGTGGCCATGCCACCCGCGCCAAGCTCCCGTTCGATGCGGTAGCGATCGGCGAGGGCGGTCCTCAGATCCTCCACGTCGCTACTCAACGGGACACGAGCCTTTCGTGACGCGGCTCGTACGTGAGATAGCCAACACGCAAATCCGCCGACAACTGCCTTTGCGGTGCGACGCGCATGGCACTCTCATGTGGACGTGGACCTCGATCGACCGCCCCGCCTGCTGTTCACGGAACCGCTGAGGCTACTTCTCGGCTCGCTAACATGCAGCGTTACCAACGAAACCGCGAACTAACTTCGAGCTACGACAAGCGAGTCGGTCGACAATGACTGGCCCTTCCCAGTCAACGGCATAACTTCGTCGCACGACCGATGTCACGGACAAATGGAAGTCGCTACTGTCTCGCCATAACCTTGCTTCGCTCCCGCACGAACTCCGTCCACACCCGGTTGCGCTCGAGCTGCATGACCGGATCGGTCGGGTTATGCGTGCGACCGGGGAAGCCGATGAAGCGGGACTCGACGCCATTGTCCTGCAGGGCGCGATAGAGCGCCATCGCCTGTGTTGGCGGCACACGAAAATCTTCCATGTGGGAAACAATGAGAGTCGGCGTACGGATGCTCCGCGCATAGGTGATCGGGGATTGCGCCTGGTATTCCTTCTCCCGACCATCCTTCCACGGTGAACCGCCGAAGCCGTAGCGACGATTGATGTTCGAGTCGCCGTAGTTGTACTGGTCCTCCCAATCCGTCACGGGGGCGCCTGCCATGGCCGCCGTCCATTCGGTGGGATAGTTACCGATCATCCAGCTCGTCATGAATCCGCCGTACGACCAGCCGGTCACCACCGTGCGCGTCGGGTCGACGAAGGGCTTCGCCCGCAACATCTGCACGCCGGTCATGACATCGCGGCCCGGGCCAGCTCCCGCATCACCGTTGATCGCCGATTGAAATGCATTGCCCAGGTTGTCGCTGCCACGGTAGTTCGGTTCGAAGACAATGGCGCCGTCCGCCGCGATAAGCTGTGACAAGGCGCTGTACGCCAGCTTGCTCGACGCCGTCGGACCACCGTGGATCACGAGCACGAGCGGATATCGCCTCGACGCGTCGAATCCCGGCGGGTATGTCACCACGCCATCCGCTTCAAACTGGTCCGACGTCCACGTCACGCGCTCCGAGCGGCCGAGTGCGACGCGGGTCACCCATGCGTTGAAGTCGGTGAGGCGACGCGCCGGGGCAGCGGCATGGTCTTTCACGTACAGTTCTGCCGGACGATTCGGTGACGTTGCAGTGAAGACCAGTGCGCCCGCGGCGGTGCGCTCGACATCGGCGCCGAAGCCGCCGGTCATCGCCAGGTCTCCCATGTCCACGCGTGTTGCGGCGCCCGAGAGTGGCTGAATCCAGAGTCCCACCGAGGTGCGATCCGCCGCCGCAACGAGGAGGCCGCTGCCGTCCGCAAGCCAGTCTGCACGAAGGATGTGTCGGTCGAGTGCACGCGTCACGCTGCGAGCCGCGCCACCACTCGTCGGCACGACATGCGCTTCGTTCAGGAATCCCTTCATCCGCTGCCGGTCGCGCGGCTGCAGCATCACGAGTGACTTGCCGTCGGGAGAGTAGAGGCCAGTCCGTTCGAACGTACGCTCGCCGGTCACTGCGCTGATCTCACCGGTGGCCACATTCACGATCGCGATGCGCGTCGAGTCGCCCTTGCCGGTTTCCGGTGCCACCTGCTGTGTGAACGAGATGCGCGTGCCATCGGGCGACCAGCTGGTCGGCGCGCCACCGGCACCTGGCGGCAGGCTGAATTGCACGGTCCACTTGCCCTGGGTGAGGCGCTTCGTCGGCGCACCGTCAAGCGTCGCCAGCCACAGGTGTTGTGAACGCAGATTGCCGCGCAGAAAGAGATCCTGCGAACCGACGTCGAATGACGTCACGAAGCGCGCCTCACCCTCACGACGCGCCTCTTCATCCACGGCCACGTACGCCAGCGCCTGTCCGTCAGGGCGCCAGTCGAAACGTTCAACGGCAACAGGATGCGACGTGACCTGTCGTGCTTCGCCGAACTCTCCGGGCAACACCCACAACTGATTACGTCCTGCAGAGTCGGGGGACAGAAATGCCAGCGCGCGTCCGACGGGTGCCCACTGCGGCGAAGACACCGACACGCGCGATGGCGTGAGGAGCCGCGGCTCGCCCCCGGCAAGCTCTACCGACCACAGCCGCGACTCCGTGCGATTTACCGTGTAGTTCGGGCGCGACACAATGAACGCGGCCGTCTTGCCATCGGCAGACACGGTGGGGCTTCCGACACCCGCAGCTTGCCGGGTGTCGGCGAGCGTCAGCGGACGTTGTGCGAAGGCCGGCGACTTGAAGGCGACGGTGAGGGCGAGTGCGGTGAGAACGGTGCGCATCAGTGGCTCCGGTGTGGCGAATGAGTGTGTCGGATATTCGAATCGCGATTCGGGAAATGCGAGGAAGTTTTCATGTTCGTGCACCGCAGGCCACACGTGAAAGGCAGCCGCGGCCCGGGAACGGTCGAGATATCGGTCCAGCCGCCATCGTCCGTGGCGACCGCTGCTCTCAATCGATACCTTACCATGATGGAGCGTGTGATCCGAATCTTCAAGTCGCACGATGACGCGGCGCAGGCCGACCGGGCGGAACTGTTGGCGATGACACCGCAGCAGCGCCTCGATCGCGCGCTCGATCTCATCGCGTGGTACCGGGAGACCCGTGGAGAAACTACACAAGGATTTGCGCGAGTTGCTCGCGTTGTTCAGCTCGAGCGGCGTTGAATTTCTCGTGGTTGGTGGTCACGCCGTCGCGTTTCACGGACACCCGCGGTTCACTGAAGACCTCGATTGCTACGTGCGCCCGACCGAGGAGAATGGAACGCGCATTGTGGGGGCCCTCAACGAGTTAGGCTTCGCGTCACTAGAGCTGACAGCAGCGGACTTCGCCGCCGATGATCGGATGATACAACTGGGGCGGGCCCCGAATCGCGTGGCTCTGTTGACGCGATTGTTCGCTGTTGCCTTCGATGATGCGTGGTCCACGAGGATAGAAGGCACAATCGACGGTGTACCGGTTTGGTTCATCGATCGGGAAGCGCTGCTTCGAAACAAGCGCGCGACCGGTCGTCCGCAGGACCTCGCCGACGCCGATTTCATCGAACGCCTGTATCATTCTCCGTGACAAATGCGCCCCACCAAACCCCGCCTCCGGGGCTCCGTTGCGACGCGGGAGAATGCCGTCCCCCGATCCCCCGCGCGTCATATCGACGCTGCCTTGAAACATCCGCAGGGTTCCGCTATAATGTCAGTGAAAACACGGGGTACGGGCAGCAACCAGTGAGCGCGACAACGCCTGCTGCCTAACACCAGCGACCGCCTAACTCTGTGCCGCAACGCACGGGTGCTGATTGGTGGGGGTCAAATTTGCGCGACGTGATTTGCGACTGGCATGTTCGGAGCATACGATTCACCTCCGGGTGAGCATAACCGACCATGCCGATGACCTTCAATTTCCGGGCTTTGCTGGCAGCACTGCTGTTGGTCTGTGCCTGCGATCGAAGTCGTGGCGCAGCCCCGCGTGGCGGTGAGTCCGCAGCAGCCTCCGGCACCGGAACAACACCGGCTACTGCGAGTGCGTTGCCCCACCCGCAGGCGGTCGCGATACTCGACGCCGGCGCGCGCGACACGACCTTTGCACTGGTGCCCGGCACGTGCGTGCAGAAGTCCTGCCCTGCGGAGATTGCGCTGCTCGCGAGCGGAAAGCGGCTCGACGCGGTGCCTCTTGAATTTGCGGCGTCGGACGCGAA
>JANLVM010000061.1:0-3203 GCA_031364015.1 Gemmatimonadaceae bacterium | reverse complement strand
GTTCCGCACCGATTGGTGGAGGCGCGCGAGCACCTCGGACGCAAGCGTCGCTTCGCGCGTCAACGGCATGAGATCGATTTGCTGACGAAGGTGTGTGACGCCGCTGTCGGTGCGACCCGTCTTCAGGTAGACCATGCCAAGGTGGTAATGCACGCAGTAGATATCAGGCTTAGCCGCCACTGCGGCTTCGAGCGGCGCCACCGCATCGGCGGCGCGTCCCGCGAGGTAGAGCGACCACCCATACGTATCGAGCGTGTTCGCGTCGTTGGGACGCAATTGGAGCGACCGCTCGGCAAAAGCTACCGCCTCCTGCGGCTCGCCGTGGCCCGATTCGGCCATCATCCACGCCGCTGCGTTGTAGATCTCGGGATTGTTGACGTCTGCCACGATGGCGTCGCGGTAGTGGCGAAGCGCCTCGTCATAACGTCCGGCTCGCTCCGCTCGCAGGCCACTGTTGTAGTGGTGTGTCTTGAGGTACGTGGAATACACGAACAGCCCGCCGACGACGAGGGCGATCGCTGCGACTCCGGACGCGAGACGCGGCCGCTCGCCCCGCACAGTCATGGCAACAGCGGCAGCGATGCCAGCCAGACCGGCACCGACGTCAGCCGCTTCGACATTACGATCGCTTCTCAACGACTGCTGAAACTCGTCAAGGCCAGCAGCGGCCAGCGCCGCCGCGGCCGCGAGGGCGATCCGGGTGCCCGCGGAAACGCTGCTACGTTGCAGGAGCAGATTCATCGCAAGGCAGATGACAAAAGACTGGATGAAGTGGAGGGCCTTGTCGATGCCCGGCAGGAGCAGCGTCAGCAGATACAGTTGCCGCGATGCCAGGTCCTCGATCAGCAGCACGCTCACCACCGCGACCATCGCTGCCGAGCCGAGCGTCCACGCCGGGACCATCGACTTACTCCTCATACCGCGGCGAACCTCGCCTGGGAAGGTTGTGCGCGCCCGCTGCGTGGGTCAACGTGGGTCACGTCACGGCTAGCCGATGGGCGATGGCGCACCCGATCGATCAGGGCCAACAGCCGCCCACGGACCGTTGGAGGATAAACCGACAACACGGTCCGCCGCCGCACGGTGTCGGTCCACTGTGATTCCCATTCATAAGGCTCGCCGGGGAAATCGAGACGATCAACACCGCGTTCGATCAAGCTTTCGACCAGCCGTGCGCGCAGCACCGTGGCTGGGCTCACCGGACGATACGCGTGATCGTAGCTGGTCTTCAGATAGTGATAACCGCCTTGTGTCATGTAGCCGAGGTTGTACGCGACCGGCTTTGCGTTGATCATCAGCCACTGCAGGTGGAGGGCGCCGCGGCCGAATGCCGCGCTCGCAAAATCGCGATAAAAGCCCGACTGGCGTGCAACGGCCGTGATCGAGCTACCAAATGATTGTTTCCAACTGCCTTGCTCGATTTGCAACAGTGCCCCGAATGCGGCGTCGAAGTCTTGGTGGTGCGACAACTCGTGAATCTTGACCGTACCGTTCGCCGACAGCTTCCGCTCCGCGCGTTTGAGGTGGTTGCGGAACTTTTGGCTGCGCGCGGCAAGATAGGCGTCGTAGCACGAGGGAAGGTCAAGCACGTACGCGGCGAGCCCTTCCCGCACCGAATGCGAACAATGCCTGGCCCTTAACGCCTTTCGGAGAACCGGCAGCAGCGGATTCGCGTCCAGCAGGCGCGCCATCCGAAAGCAGTCCCACCGGGCGGTCAGCGTGAACAGGGACGAGACGACCGCCTCGACGACTGCCTCGTCCGTCGAGGCCAGGAGGAGATCACTGTGCGTGTTGTAGTCCTCTGAGAGCGGCGTCAGCAGCGCGATCTGCTGGCCTATCACCTTGAAGCGTCTCAACACGAGGGGCACGAGCCCGGCGAGCGTGCCTTCGCGATCGACGCGAAGGAGGAAACAGCGATCGCCGGATCGTACGTGATGCCGGACCATGGCGCTCGTCCACTCGTACGATGTCGACGGTTCATTCGGACGCGACTGGAACAACACCTCCCACTGACCTTGAAGGGCCGGCAGATCGGTGAATGCTTCGGTCACTCGTGCTGACACCCCCGCCACGCGCGCGCGAGCGTTCTGCTTCATTGCAGGCGCGGCGTCCGGTGCGCGCGTGTGAAGTGCCTCTCCGCGCTCCACGATAGCCAGCGTCCAGCTTGCCGGCACGATTCGACCACTTTTACGGCCATGGTGCGCATCGGTGCGGGGGCGTGCGCTGCCAGCTGGAGGAACAGGGCCGGGCGGCCGTAGCGCGCGCACCGCGCGAGATATCTCAGCGCATATCGCGCCGACCGCTTGCGGACGCGCGGACTTCCGACTTGTAACAGCATCGGCACCGCCACCGCTCGATGCAAGTGAGCGAGCTGCGAGTCGATGCGGCGACGGTGTTTCGCGTAGTAGTCGACATCAGCGATGGCGTGGCGCTTGATGACCCGCAACAGAATTTGCTGCTTGCGCATACAGACGTACAGCCCGTTGGGCTGCTCGGTCGTCGAAATCTGCCCGTTATGAAACCTCATCTTATAGGTTGGGACATCGGCAAAACAGATCGTGTGCCGGCGTGTAATCCTCAGCAGGTAGTCGACCTCCTGCCAATACTTGACCGCGACGTTGCGCTCGCCGAACTCGCGCAGCATCGAGCGTCGAAACATGACGCTGTTCTGGCAGAGCACCAAATCGAGCAGGTAGGTGTCGAAAACGTTCCCAAAGTATGCCTTGCGATCGCCGGCAGCGGGGTCATCTCGCAGCAGCGCGCTCGGCAGTGGCACGGCCTCGCGTAGGGCGACCGCCGAACTGAAGATTCGTTCGTAGCTGTTGGCAGGTTGCTGGTAGGCGGATCGATGATAGGTCTTCAAGTAGTGCCGATCGATCACTCCGTTCTCCCCCACGCTACTCATCTCGGCGCAGACCAGCGCGATGTCGGGGTATCGATCGAGTAACGCCGTTGCCAGCTCGAGCGCGTACGGGTAGAGCGTGTCATCGGAATCCAGAAAAGTGAGGTAACGGCCCGAGACGTGCCGCATCCCGACATTGCGCGCGTGGGCGACGCCACCGTGGTGCGTCTTGACGTAACGAACACGATCGCCGTACTGGCGTACGCGTGCTTCCGTGTCATCGGTCGACCCGTCATCCACCACGATGATCTCGGGATCCCTGAGCGATTGCCTTAATGCCGAATCGATCGCGTCGCCGGCG